>JBJEPK010000033.1:0-12031 GCA_051881195.1 Eubacterium sp.
TGCATTGGGCGAGCCCAGGGGATTTATTAACGGTCTTAATGTGGTCAAGATTCCCTGCGACCCAAAAATCAGCGAGCTTCTGGCCCGGTCGGCCATTAATTGCGGCGAAAAAATACACCGCGGCACAGTTGCCTCCGGTGACACATTTATTGCCGACAGCAGGCTCAAGGAAAGTCTTGCCGCCGACTTTGGGGCGATTTGCGGCGAGATGGAGGGTGGCGCAATCGGTCATGTGTGTGCCGCCAACGGCGTTGCTTTTGCTGTGCTGCGCTCCATTAGTGACGGCGGAGACGAGAATTCCCTGATGGATTACCCCACCTTCAAAAAAATTGCAGCCTCCATATCCACCGGCGTTATCCTGGATTTTATTGATACCCAAAAAACACAGCTGGAGCTGGAGCTTTTGTAAATAAAAAAGGACGGTTGCCCGTCCCCTGTGCAGATAAATTTATGATACGAAGTGGGAGAGGATGTACTCCTCAGCCTCCGAAATAAGCGATTGCAGTGCAGTGAGCTGTGCGTCCGGCAAAGTACCGGTACGGCTCTTGTCCTCAATGAACACAGTGCGCGCGTCCTGGATGGCAACTGCTGCTGACGCCAGCTCCCGTGCAACGGAGTAGTCAATCTTGAACATTTCCTTGGGGAGCATGCCCGACTTTTCCATAGTCAGAGCGCCGCGATATACCGACAGCATCAGATAGTCGTAGATGTACTCCATACCCATACGGTCGTGGATGGCAGAGGTGGCGATTTCCAGCATATATCTGGTGGCTGTTGCCAATGTTTTCATTGAGCCGGTGTCGTCGCTGTTCTCAAAGGCTTGCAGCAGGTCGTTGCCCGAGCCGTTACGGTTGTTGGTAACGCCCAAAAGATAGTCGGTGGTAACGCCGTAGTATTTGCTGCACTTGATAACAAAATCCAGACCGCACTCTCTAATGCCTTTTTCGTAATGGGACAGCAGTGCCTGGGATATGCCCAGGTCGGCAGACGCCTTTTTTTGGCTGATGCCCCTCTCTTTTCTTAATTGTGACAGTACTGAAGAAAATTTGGACAGCTTTTCCTGTCCTTCGGTTGCCTTGCTCATATATAATACTCCTAACAAGTTATACATATCGTAATACAACACATTATAAACCTAATTATACGGAAAGTAAATATGTACTGCGATTTTGTTATTTTTTTGTAATATATCGACAAATTACTTCAAATTGCGGAGGAAAATAAAATGAAAACATACACTCTGTATTTATTCCGTCACGGACTAACAAAGGGAAATCTCAACGCACAGTATATTGGGCATACGGATTATCCACTCACAACATTTGGTATAGAACAGCTGCGGGACATCAAAGCAAAGCATCACTATCCACAGGTGGACGCAGTGTTTACCTCCCCACTGAAAAGGGCTGTTGAGAGCGCAAATATTATGTTCCCAAATAATAACAAAATTGTAATAGATAACTTTATTGAGTATAATTTCGGCGAATTTGAGGAGTGCACTGGGTCGGATTTAAAGGACAATGACGATTTTAAGGCTTGGCTCCACGGCGATATTTATGCCCGACCTCCCTACGGCGAGAGCAATGCCGAATTTGTACAGCGAATCTGTGCCGATTTTGAAAAAATCATTGATGGCTGTATCTCCACCGGTACAGAAAAAATAGCCATAGTTGCTCACGCAGGGGTGCTGATGACCATTCTGTCCTGCTACGGCTTGCCCGAGGCTCCTATGGCGCATTGGCAGATGGATGCCGGCTATGGATTCAAGCTGCGAATTACCCCGTCCCTTTGGATGCAGGTACGCAAGATGGAGGTTGTGGATACAGCTCCGGAATCCATGATAGAAGAACAGTAAATACGCTGACAGACTGCGATAAACGGAAATGAATCACGGCTCCCTTTACACAAGGGAGCCGTAATAGGTATATACTTTATCGACAGTATGAACACCCCGACCGCATTGGCCGGGGTGTTATATTATATACATTATATATAGAATAATTTTTTGTGCTATGATTATTTCATAAACCGGTCGATGGCGGTGTTAAGCTCCTCCAGCATTTGCATATCTCCGTCCTCAACGGCATGGACTATGCAATGCTCCAGGTGGTCTTTTAGTATCACCTTGCCGGTGTTGTTGATGGCGGATTTTACCGCCGCCAACTGAATCAACACCTCGCTGCAATCCCGGTCATCCTCCACCATTGTTTTTACTTTTTGCAGGTGGCCGATGGCTCGTGCCAGTCGGTTGGACACCTCTTGGCGGTGTTCCTCGGAGTGGTGGTGATGGTTGCTCATACTAATTCCCATAGCCTTTCCGGCTACAAATAGTTTTATTAAAAATTCCTAACACCTTACTGTAGCCGGATAAGGCATATAATGGGAATTTAGCCATCTCAAAATTATGCCCTAGGCAAATTTTGAGGTCAATACAATCGGACTAGTGTGATTTTCGCACTAATCCTCCAAAAAATGCGACATTATGCCCGGGCCGAAGTCAATATAGTTGCCGGTTGACTTGGCTGTTTCCTCATTGATTGTATCCACACCGCTGTTTGTCTCTGCGTTTTTGTGGTAAATCAGGTATGGTACCGGGTCGCCGGCGTGGGTGCGAGTAACTATTGGGGTAGGGTGGTCCGGAAGAATCATAATCTTGTAGTCATCATATTCCTTCAGTCCCTCAAACAGCAGCGGCAGTACCCGTTGGTCAATCATTTCGATGGATTTAACCTTGTTTTCCGGCTCGTTACGGTGGCCGCACTCGTCCGGAGCCTCAAAGTGAATGTACACCAAATCATCTTTTTTCAGCAGCTCCAGAGCCGCCTCTGCCTTGCCCTCAAAATTGGTGTCGATATAGCCGGTTGCACCCTCAACCTCTGCCACATCCATTTTTGCACATCCGCCAAGTCCTTTGATTAGGTCAACGGCACTGACAACGCCGCCCTTGATGCCGTATATGTTTTCAAAGCTGTCAAAGGCAGGCCTTGTGCCCTCTCCCCACATCCAAATGCTGTTGGCAGGGCGCTTGCCCTCTGCCTTGCGCTTGATGTTGACAGGGTGGTCCTTTAGCAGGTCGTATGATTTTTTCATCATATCTATCAGCGGCTTTGCGTTATCGCTGCTGCTCAAGTACTCTGTGATTACCTTGCCGGTAATGTCGTGGGGAGGAGTCATTTTGCCCAGGTCGGTGGTGCCCTTGTCCCAAATCAGGCAGTGACGATAGCTAACGCCCGGATAGAATTTGAACTCATCGGTGCCCAGCTTTTCGTCAATATACTTTATCAGGATTTCTGCCTCCTCCGTGCTAATATCGTCGGCGCAGTAGTCCTCTATGGTCTTTTGTTCGTATGGCACATCGTCCTCGCTGAGAGTAACCAAATTGGTGCGCAGTGACACATCGCTGCTCTTCATATCAATCCCTATGCTGGCAGCCTCCAGCGGACTTCTGCCCGTATAGAATTTCATCGGGTCAAATCCCATTACACTCATATTTGCCACGTCGCTGCCCGGCTTCAGTCCCTCTGCCACAGTCCTTACCAGTCCTACCTCGCCCCTCTGCGCCAGCCAATCCATATTTGGCTTTTTTGCACACATCATAGGCGTCCTGCCACCCAGTGCAGGTACGGGATAGTCGGCCATGCCGTCATATAATACTACAACATACTTTTTGCTCATAATAGGTCTCCTAACATCAACAGGGAGCAACACTGTGGTTGCTCCCTTTAGTCTTACTTAAAGTAGTTTACACCACTCTCAAAAATCTTCATATCCTTTTCGTACGGTACGTTCTTGTACAGATTGTCGCCCTTGCGCTCGCAGTGACCCATCTTGCCCAGTACTCTGCCGTACGGTGAGGTGATACCCTCGATAGCGCATACGGAGCCGTTGGGGTTGAACGGCATATCGTCGCATACCACGCCGTCCAGGTCAACATACTGGGTAGCAATCTGGCCGTTGGCAGCCAGCTTTCTTACCACATCATCGTTGGCAACAAATCTGCCCTCGCCGTGACTGATAGGCACAGCGAACACGTCTCCTGCCTTAACACTGCTGAACCATGGCGACTTGACGCTGGTAACACGGGTGTATGCCATGGATGATATATGTCTGCCGATGGTGTTGAATGTTAGGGTGGGGTCATCCTCCCTGATGTTAACAATCTCGCCGTAAGGCACAAGGCCCAGCTTGATAAGAGCCTGGAATCCGTTGCAGATACCCAGCATAAGACCGTCGTTTTGGTTAAGGTGACGGCTGATAGCCTCGCTAACCTTGGGGTTGCGGAATGTGGTGGCAATGAACTTGCCCGAGCCCTCCGGCTCGTCACCGCCGGAGAATCCGCCGGGCAGCATAACGATTTGTGCCTTGCTGATTTCCTCCACCATTTTGTCGATAGTCTCGTTAATATCGGCAGGAGTCAGGTTGTTAACAACCAGTATGGATGCCTCTGCTCCCGCTTTTTCAAACGCTCTGGCCGAGTCAACCTCGCAGTTAGTACCCGGGAATGCAGGGATGAATACTCTTGGCTTTGCCACCTTATTCTTTGCGATAAAGATGGAGCGCTCGTTGTATAGGGGCACCTCCATCGGAGCGTGAGCTCTCTTGCCGCTGTCGGTTGGGAACACCTTTTCCAGCTTGCCGGTCCATACATCAATCAGGTCGTCGCAGGTATATACTGCGCCGTCGATAATGAACACGCTGTTGTCATTGGTTTTGCCCAGCTCGATTCCGTCAAATGCGTCCTCGTCAGCCAGCTCAAGAACAAAGCTGCCCTGCATAGGCGCAAACAACGTCTGGGGTACCAGGTTTTGTGCAAAGGTAAAGCCGGTTTTGTTACCGAATGCCATCTTGCACACAGTAGCGGCGGCGCCGCCCTCTTTTACTACTCCGGCTGCCAGTACGGTGCCGTCCTTAACAGCCTTGGCAACCTTTACCATCAGAGCCATTGCCTCGTCATACTTTGGCAGACCTGTCTCGGTATCCACCGGGATGGGCACAAGCTTTACCGTACTGCCGATTCGCTTGAACTGGGATGACACGGTCTCGCTTGCCTTTGTTATTCCCACAGCAAAGGATACCAGTGTTGGCGGTACATCCAGGTCATTAAAGCTGCCGCTCATACTGTCCTTGCCGCCGATTGACGGAGTGTGGTAGCCCAGCTGCGCACTCAGTGCGCCCAGCAATGCCGATGTGGGCTTGCCCCAACGCTTGGGGTCGCTTGTCATACGCTCAAAATATTCCTGGAATGTGAGTCTTGCGCCGCTTGGGTCACAGCCTACTGCCGCCAGCTTTGCCAATGATTCTGTTACTGCAAATGCGGCGCTGTGGAATGGTGACCAGCGTGACAGCTTTGGAATAAAGCCGTAGGACATTACTGTTGCGGTGTCGGTCTCGCCCTTTTCCAGCGGGATTTTGGCAACCATTGCCTCTTCGGGAGTCAGCTGGTATGCGCCTGCGTAGGGCATAAGCACCGTAGCGGCGCCGATGGAGGAGTCAAATCTCTCCACAAGTCCCTTTTGGCTGCATACCTCCAGTCTGGACAGGTTGTCCGCAAGGGCTTGTGCATTGCTCTTGCCTCTCAGCACCTCAGGCACGGCGGTGCGGTATTCGTCGTCGCCGATTGCCTCTATTTCTGCCTTGGTGTGTTGTACCACGCCGTTTGTGTTCAGGAAGTCACGGCTGACATCAACAATCTTGTCGCCCCTCCAGACCATTTCCAGTCTGTTGGTGTCGGTAACGGTAGCAACTACCGTGGATTCCAGATTTTCTGCTCTTGCAAGGTCGGCAAATTTTTGTACATCGTTCTTGTCTACTACTACTGCCATACGCTCCTGGCTCTCGGATATAGCCAGCTCTGTGCCGTCAAGACCGGCATATTTTTTTGGCACGGCGTCCAGGTCAATCTTTAGGCCGTCTGCCAACTCGCCGATGGCTACGGACACACCGCCTGCGCCAAAGTCGTTGCAGCGCTTAATCATCCTTGCAACCTCCGGGTTACGGAACAGACGCTGAATCTTGCGCTCGGTAGGTGGATTACCCTTTTGTACCTCTGCACCGCAGGTCTCGATGGACTTGCTGTCGTGTGCCTTGGATGAGCCGGTGGCACCACCGCAGCCGTCACGGCCTGTACGACCGCCCAGCAGGATGATTACATCGCCGTCCTGTGGTACTTCGCGAATTACATTTGCTTTTGGTGAGGCGCCCACTACTGCGCCGATTTCCATACGCTTTGCCACATAGCCCTCGTCGTACAGCTCCACAACCTGGCCGGTGGCCAAGCCGATTTGGTTACCGTAGGATGAGTAGCCCTGGGCAGCTCCCACTGTGATTTTGCTTTGGGGCAGCTTGCCCTCCATTGTGTCCTCAAATGAGGTGGTTGGGTCCCCTGCGCCGGTAACTCTCATTGCCTGATACACATAGGCTCTGCCTGACAGCGGGTCACGGATAGCACCGCCAAGGCAGGTTGCCGCGCCGCCAAAGGGCTCAATCTCTGTTGGGTGGTTGTGGGTCTCGTTTTTGAACTGAATCAGCCATGGCTCCTTTTTGCCGTCAATCTCTACTTCGGCGTTAATGGAGCAGGCATTGATTTCCTCACTCTCGTCAAGGTCGTTGACATAGCCCCGCTTCTTGAGTACCTTTGTGCCGATGCACGCCATATCCATCAGGCACACAATCTTGTCCTTGCGGTCGCCATATACCTCGTGTCTTACGGCAAGGTAGTCCTGCAAGGTTTTTTCGATAGCGGCACTGTACTTTCCGGGGTTAATCTTAATATCGTCCAGCTGGGTCGCAAATGTGGTGTGACGGCAGTGGTCACTCCAGTATGTATCTATTACCTTAAGCTCGGTTAGTGAAGGGTCGCGGCTTTCGTCATTCTTAAAGTAGTCACGCACCCAACAAAGGTCTGCAACACTCATGGCAAATCCCATTGATGCGTGGTACTGTGCAATTTCTTCATCACTCATTGCGATAAAGCCGTTGATACGAACTATGTCGGCAGGCACATCGTATTGGATGTCCAGGCTGTCAGGCTTGTCCATGGATGCCTCGCGGGACTCCACAGGGTTGATGATATATCCCTTAATCTTAGCAAAATCATCGTCGGTGATGTCGCCCTTAACAGCAATAATCTTTGCGCTGGCAACCTTTGGCCTTTCGCCGGCAGTCAGCAGCTGGATGCACTGCGCCGCGCTGTCAGCTCTCTGGTCATATTGTCCCGGCAAATATTCTGTAGCAAAGTATCTCCATCCTTGTGGAAATTCTACGCTGTAATATACGTTGTCAAGATTGGTTTCGGAAAAAACTTCCTTTACTGCTCTGTCAAACTCGTCGCCGGTAAGCCCCTGGGCGTCATAGCGATTGATGATACGCAGCTCCTCCAGTCCGGCAATACCCACATTGTTCTTCAGGTCTTGCAGGGTCTGGCCTGCTTCAATGTCGTTGCCCTTTTTCTTTTCTACATAAATGCGAAATACGTCTGCCATACGGTCTTCTCCTTCACAATAATGATTATTCAATTTGTTATGATACCATACTTTTATAATAAATGCTATACTAAAATTACTTATTATGAACATTTTTGTAAAAATAATAAATGATTTGTTAATTTTTTGTCAAGGCTATTGGCTTTTCTGTGTACTCTGTTATAATGGAGATGACAGGAGGGGACATAATAACCCCTCTGCTTAGCATAAAATGAAAGGGGAGTGATAGCGTGGCCGAATTTGACGAGATGGCATTGGATGTTAATTTTTGTTCCTGTCTTATTGACAAGGCAGACAATCTTAAGGTGTTGGAGTGTGACAGCCATTTTTGTGACTTTGTGGGTATTCATCCATCCAAGGTTAAGCAGGGCAAGCTATTCCTTCACAATATTTTGATTCCTCACGAGAGGGAGAGCTTTATGCGTCGCCTGTGCAAAAAGAATTCTCCTTATGTATATATCAATTGTCGTATTAAGGACCATACCGGTGCATACAATTTTGTGCATTGCACCTGCCATAATATGCCTGATTCCACCCTTTGTCATATCACCTTTGCCGACATTAGCCAATCCATAGAGCGCTCCAAGGCGCTGGAGGCGGAGGCCAAGGAGATGAACAATCTTATCGACCTGGTTAACTGTGGCGTGTGTCTGTTCAAGGTTAATCAGGATATGCACTTTGAGGTACTGTATGCCAACAAGACCTGCTACAAGTTTTTTGGTACAACAAAGGAGGGTGTGGACCTTAAGGCGTACCATATTGATGACCTGATTCACCCCCAGGACAGGAGCCTGGCGTTTCAGGCTATCGGCAAGTGTATGGCCACCAAAAAACCTATTGATATTGAGGTTCGCATTATCAAGCATAAGGACGAGTATATCTGGTGCAAGATGATGGCTGATATACATAGGTATGAGGATGACAACTGCCCTGTTTTTCATGCTGTATTCTCTGATATTACGGATATAAAAAAGGCAGAGGCTGTTGCCGGCAAACAGAGCGAGATGCTTGTCAAGGTGCTCAAGAATGTGCCGGGACCTATATTCTGTACCGAGTACGACACTCCCTTTGTTATCAGTGTGGCAGGGGAGTATGTTATGGAGCTTACCGGCTACTCCCGTGATGAGTTGTTTGGCAAATACGGCGGCGACCTAACCAATCTTATGAACCCCGATGAGGCGATGATTGTGGAGACAGCCATGTCCAAGCAGCTGGATAAGGGAAATGTTGCCCGGGTATCCTATATCCTGCATACCAAGAACGGCATGCAGCTGGCGATTGTGGATAAGCGCAAGGCCATTGATTTTAACACCGGCGAGCGCCTGACCATAGGTATGCTCCAGGCTGTAAATATGCCAAAGGAAGATATGGCTTAAGTTATGTCCGGCTCCCTTGTGTAAAGGGAGCCTTAATAGGTTAAATGATTTTGATAAAATGAAACGATAATCTAATCTTTACAACTACCGTAGGGGCGAACTGTGTTCGCCTCAATTTTCTTATGGGTGTCTTATTCGGTTGCTAACTGTATTCGCCTCATTACAGCGTCACATCTGCGGCTGTTTTTTATTACCTTTACATTACATGCGTTTTGGGATATAATGGGTACAGATGGGAGGAGTGCCGGTGAGCAGGACTGCGATACTTATTCCTTGTTACAATGAGGAGTGTACCATTGCCAAGGTTATATCGGACTTTCAGCGAGATATGCCATGGGCAGATATTTACGTTTACGACAATAATTCTACAGACAATACGGCCCAAATTGCCAAGGACTGCGGTGCCATTGTGCGTCACGAATACAAGCAGGGCAAGGGCAATGTTGTGCGCTCTATGTTCCGAGACATAGAGGCAGATTGTTATATTATGGTGGATGGTGATGACACTTATCCCAGCCATAATGCCTTGGGGTTGGAACGCGCCGTGCTGGAGGGCAGGGCGGATATGGCCATTGGCGACAGACTATCCTCTACTTATTTTGAGGAGAATAATCGCCGATTCCACAATGCCGGCAATATGCTGGTGCGGGATATGATTAATATGATATACGGTTCCAAGGTTCACGATATTATGACGGGACTGCGGGCCTTTAGTTACGATTTTGTTAAGTCATTTCCCGTGCTGTCAAAGGGCTTTGAGATAGAAACAGAGATGACGGTGTTTGCTCTGGATAATAATTTTAAAATTTACGAGGAGCCCATTGATTATCGTGACCGTCCCGAGGGCAGCGTCAGCAAGCTGAACACCTACAAGGACGGAATAAGGGTTATCAAGACCATTGTGTCTTTATTTAAGGACACAAAGCCGCTTTTGTTTTTTTCCTCTGTGGCTGCGGTTATTATGGTGCTGGCATTGGCGCTGTTTATTCCTGTGCTGATAGAATATTTTAATACCGGGCTTGTACCCCGTATGCCGTCGCTGATGGTATCCGTGGGACTGATGATATTCTCGCTGATGTCCTTTAATTCCGGTGTTACCCTATCCGTCCTTAAACGGCAGGAGAGACAGGGAGTTGAGAGGCATCTCACCACTATCAGAATGATGAATAATATGAGGGATAGATAATGAAAAAGAATATAGACACCCTTAAGATAATCAAGCTTTTGTTGCTTCTCGGCCCATATATTATGGTGCTGAATATCAGCAAGGTCCTTGATAACGATACATACTGGATTATCAAGACCGGTGAGTACATCACCAATAACGGCGTACCACACAAGGATTTTCTTACATTCCACACCAATATGGATTTGGTGGCACAGCAATGGTTGTCAAGCGTGATATATTACAAGCTGTATGATTGGTTCGGTGTTGTGGGACCGATTATGCTGGCGGCTGTTATGTTTTTGGTAATAATTGCGCTGATGCAAAAGCTGACCTACACCGTATCCGGCGGCAGGGATTTTGTGGGCAGTATATTGATTTTTGCGGCAGGCAGTATGCTGACGGTGTTTGCTACCACAAGACCGCATATTTTTACTTATGCCATAGTTTTGGTAGAACTGATAATGCTGGAAAAATATGTGTCCACCGGCAAGTGGAAGTATTTGTTAGTTCTGCCGGTTTTGTCTGTGCTGGAGGTTAATCTCCATGCGTCCATGTGGACAATGCTGTTCATTATGATGCTGCCGTATTTTGCCAACGCACTGCCAATCAAGTACAGGGGCAGGAGCATATCCTGCTGCAAAATATTGCCGCTGGTCATTACTGCTGTGGCAATGGTGGGCACCGGATTCATCACCCCTTATGGCTACAAAGGTATGAGCTTTATTTTTACCACATCCATCGGCAACAAGGTTAATGACTTTATTGCCGAGCTGCAGCCATTGGTTTTGGATATAGAAAATTTGTATCCCATTTTGTTAATGCTGGTTGCTGTAGGTCTGTTCATTTATCACATAAAGGTCAGCGATACCGTTGCGCCCCTGCGCTATCATTTGTTGATTTTCGGCACAATGATTATGGGTATTAAGTACTACAAGCTGGTCCCATATTTTTTGGTAGCAGGCTTGTGTGTTGCCTCAGTATATGCCGGTCAGTGGAAGCCCAAGAAATTTTTGGCAAAATTTGAGGACAAAAAATTCAATCTGGTTGTAGGCACAGAGATAATTTTCTTTATTGTACTGTTTATCATAGCCGGCTCGTTTATTGATTCTGTCAGTCTAGATAATGAGCCCACCGACGCCGAGAGTATAGCCGGATTGGAGCAGATAGTTGATGTTTTGGACGGCGAGGACGCCACCGATATGGTGCTGTACAGTGGATTCAACGCAGGCGGTTATTTGGAGTTCCGTGGCTATCATCCGTATATTGACGCCCGTGCCGACTCCTTTGTTAAGGAGGCAAATCACGAGTTTGATTACCTAAGCGAGTATCTTGATGTAAAATCAGGCGCTGTTTACTACAAGGATTTTGTGGACAAGTATGATTTTACCCATTTGGTGATAGAAAAGAGCGTTGATGCCAATCTTTATACCGCTCTTGCCCATGACGACGATTACCGTCAGATTGCAGAAAATGAACTTTTTGTTCTGTATGAGCACAAATAGAGGTGAGTATTATGTGGGTTGTTTTTGCAGTGCTGTCGGCAGTTTTTGCCGCTCTCACATCAATACTGGCAAAGGTTGGTATTGACGGCGTTGATTCCACTCTTGCCACCGCTGTCAGGACAGTGGTGGTTGTGGTTATGTCCTGGGGTATGGTGTTCCTGACCCACACCCAGAGCGGATTGGGCGAAATCAGCAAAAAGAGTTGGATATTCCTGATTTTGTCCGGCCTGGCAACAGGGGCGTCCTGGCTGTGCTATTACCGAGCAATCCAGTTGGGCGATGTGTCCAAGGTTGTACCCATCGACAAGCTCAGCGTTGTGCTGACGCTGGTGCTGGCTTTTGTGTTCCTCCACGAGGATATGAACGCAAAGTCCATAATCGGCTGTTTGCTTATCGGCGCAGGCACATTGCTTATGGTGTTATAATATGTTATATATTTATAAAAAATCAGGCGCTGTAAAAAAACAGCGAAAATAAAAGCCGGGATTCACGAAAAAGTGAGTC
>JBJEPK010000034.1:0-11969 GCA_051881195.1 Eubacterium sp.
TTAAATTACTCAATTTCTTTAAAAAAGTCTTGACTTTTAATAGTTAGTCACCTCATATTAACAACAGTGACAGCATTAATCCACCGCAAATTCCAAAAGTGATATATACCTTTGACTTGCTATTGTAGGCATCACAATACCCACGCTTTATACTGTCCATATACTGCCTAAAAGCTTCTATAATGCTAATTTGACTTTTTGAATCCGTCTTACCTAATGAGTAAATAAAATCGCCGATTTGTTCATTTTCCTTGATAGTCAAAATACTGGCAGTAGGAGTATTGCTATAAAAATTCTCCTTGCTTATAAAACCTATGCTTGTACCATCAATATATGACAAAACAAAGGGTATAATCGATGATTGCTTGTATCTCATATCAACTGACAACTGGTCACACAGCTTTATTAAATCATCACAAATAGCAATTTTTTGTTTAATTCTGTTGGAAAAATAACTACCCAACGCCAAGCCTGTCAGTAATAACCCTATCACGCCTAATAATTTCATTTATTATCTCCGATGCTTCAATTATCTCCGGTTTATATGTATATTCATCCAGTAACACAATATAGTCAAATTCTCCTGTAAATAACAAACTTCGTATTATATCTCTGTTTATCAAATCCTCCTTACAGCCTATATGCACGGATACAACAAATCTAACTCCGGTAGAAAAACCGAATTTGATTGCTTTTATTTCCTGACCGGTAGCTATCTCGTCACAAACAATAAGCTCAGGTGACAGTACACGGGTAGCAATTTCTATTGCTTTAGGCTTTGGAAAAGATGTCAAAACATCAGTATTATCACCAATATCAAGAAGAAGGTTTTCATTATACTTGGCTGCAATTTCGTTTCGTTCGTCAACTATGGCTACCTTGCGATAGATATTATTGAATCCACTTGACAATTGTCGAGCCATATCACGAATCAAGGTTGTTTTGCCGGAATTAGGTAAACCTGCTACTATCACACTTGGAAATGTATTTATGTACAAACAATCCAACACACCCTTACTACAATCCTTGCACTGATTGGGGATTCGTATGTTAAGAGATGTTACATTCTTTACAGATACTACTCCTGTAGAATCTATAACAGCTGTAGAAGCAACACCTACTCTGGCGCCGTATGGTAGAGTGATATATCCGTTCTTTAGATTTTCCATATTAGTATGAATGCTGTATTCACACATAGTCAAAAACAGTTTATCAAACAGTATATCATCCACAAAAACCGAACGCCGGCTAACATAATCGCAAATATCGCCATTATCATTCACAAAGAATGTGGTATTCTTAATTACAACTGCAACCGGGCCGTTACGCCTAATTCTGATTTCATTGATTGTACTTTTTATTACAGTATCAATTCGATTTACAAATGCTGATACTTCAGGTGTCAGCAGCGATACAATATCGTCAAATCTATTCAACAAATCACCTACAAAATACTATGCGTAGCAACCCAAAATATTACAATTAATTAACAATAATCCCAACTAATTGCAGAATAATATTATGTGTGATATATTATATATAGTAATTTTAGAGGTGTAATCATGTATAATAAAGCCAAAACAAACAAGCTGATTAACGGCGAGAGTATTAACTATACATTGGTATTTGTAATATGCGCTCTCGTCTTTTTTGCTGCCAAGCAAATATTTAAGGTTGGTATCGGCATTACTGCTGATTTTGCCACCGGTATCTCGTTTGGTATTAGCTCTATTTTACTTTACATTTTTGAACGCAGCTTTGTATTTACACACAAAGTAAAATCATCCAATATTATACAGATTTTGGGGATGATTTTTCGTTCACTGGTGAATGTTGGATTCTACCTTATCTGCAAGTTCTTTATGTGTAATGTACTAAAGCTCGAAGCATCAGTTCCATTCTTTGTTACCATACTTGTACTTTACTATTTTGATTATTTTTTTGACAGACTGGTAGTATTTAACTGCACTAATAACCCTGCCGATAACAAAAGCGGCAGAGTATATACACTATTCTACAAAAACAGATTTGTTGTGCTATCCGGATTAGTAGCAACCCTAAGTTTCTTATTTATTTATGTGATTCTTGATATGTTCCCAATGGGTGATACTACAGTTATGCGTATGGATTTGTATCACCAATATGGACCTATGATGACAGAACTGTACGACCGCGTATTGAACGGCAAAAGCTTTTTATATTCTTGGCAAACCGGTGGTGGCAGCAGTTTTCTTGGTAATTACCTAAACTATTTAGCTAGCCCAATTTCGGCTATTATCTTTTTATTCGACAGAAAGGACATTGACTTTGCCATCACTACATTGGTGTTGGTAAAAGGTGTATTAAGTGCTTGCACATTTACTTATTACCTAAAGAAAAGTCAAAAGTCACACTGCTATTCCGCTGCCGCTTTTGGTGTTCTATACGCATTTTGCGGTTACTTCCTGGCATACTACTGGAATATTATGTGGATTGACGGTATGATTCTTCTGCCGTTAGTTACCCTGGGTATTGAGAATATAATCAATAACGGCAAGCCAGCTCTATATATCGGCAGTCTGACCTTACTGCTGTTCAGCAACTATTATATGGGATATATGACCTGCATTTTTGCGATATTATATTTCTTGGTTTACTTTGTTGTAAGTGGAATTCCCGGCAAGCTGAATCCCCATTTGGACAATAAGGCTCCATGGTATTCTAAAATATTGAACTATTCTTTTCTGAATCGTGGATTTAATTTCGCTTTTGCATCGCTGATGTGTGGTATGTTATGTGCTTGTACACTAATCCCAACATTCACAATATTGCAAGGTAGTTCTGCAACCTCAGGCTCCTTCCCTACCACATTTGAGAGTTATTTTGACATTTTAGATTTACTCAAGTCACACATTGCAGGACTGGAAACAACTATTCGTTCTTCCGGCGACGATGTTCTTCCAAATGTATATTGTGGTATTCTTACTGTATTATTGGTACCAATATACTTTATGAACAAGGATATTAGGCTTAAGGAAAAGGCTGTGTACCTACTACTCCTGATTTTCTTTGTATTCAGTTTTGACAATAACGCACTCAACTATATTTGGCACGCAATGCATTTTCCTAACGACCTGCCATATAGATTCTCCTATATGTATTCCTTTATTTTGCTGATTATCGCATTTAAGGGTCTAAAGAAAATTAGGTCATTAAGATATCAGGACATTGTTGTAATCGGAATGATGTGGGTATTTATTTTGCTGCTGTTCCAAAAAGAGCCTACAAACAAAATCTCCGAACAATCAATCTATATGAGCCTTGTATTTACTATAATTTGGACAGGAATACTTGTTATTGCCCAAAGCAAAAAATTGTCCAATTTTGTTGTAGGTATTTCTATTGTTGCCCTTGTGTTCAGCGAAGTAATAATTTCGGATTCATTCCAAATCCAAGGGCATGTAGAACACAGTACCTACAACATTAATTATGCTAAATACAGAGAAAGCTCTAATTACATTCACTCAAAGGATAATGGCTTCTATCGTAGTGAGCTTTGCTATCTGGATACAAGGAACGACCCCTGCATCTACGGATATGATGGTATATCCGTCTTTTCATCAATGGCGTATGAGAATTATAGCCAAAACCAGTATTCCTTGGGAATGATGGGCAACAGAATCAACTCATATACCTACAATACACAAACACCTGTATATAACATGATGTATGGCATCAAGTATCTCACCTGGACCGGAGATTCTATTGTTCCAAGCACAGATTATTACAGCAAGATTTACACAACTAATGACGGCTCTGCTGAGGTATATGAAAATCTGTACACAATGCCGATAGCTTTTTTGACCCCCAATGACATTAAAGACTGGGACAACGAGGAAGGTAATCCCTTTGATGTACAGGAGGACTTTATCGACAAGGCAGCAGGTGTTAGCAATGTATTTATTCCGGCAAAATACGGTGACACCCAGTGCTACGAGGCTACCTGTGAGCAAGTAAAAGAAAATGGCACCTATTTTGTAAGCAAGAATGATGTGGACAGTACCACAGGCTCAATCGACATTACAGTAGAATCTGTAGCTGACGGAGAATTGTATGTATATTTGTCATCAACAGATATTGAAAATATCAATTATTATTGGAATGATAACGAGGAAAATCACTACCAAAATGCCAGCGAACCTTATATCATGAATCTTGGTCAGCACAAAAAGGGAGACCAAATAACAGTATCTCTTGATATAAGCAGTATGGAAGCCACAGAGGGGTCTTTTGAAATCTATGCCTACAATATCGACAAGGACGTGTTTACCTCTGCTTTTGATTTGTTGCAAAGCTGTTCGCTGGATATTACCGAACATAATGACACTTACCTAAAGGGCACTATAGACGCTGCTTATGATGGTTTTTTGTACAGTTCGATACCTTATGACGACAGCTGGTCAATATATATTGACGGCAAAAAGCAAAAGACATTCGACATAGGTGATTCACAACTGACCACCACAATAACTAAAGGCAAGCACACAGTGGAGTACAAGTATTTTCCAAGAGGATTAAAGCTTGGCATATTGATTACAATTATTGGATATATCGGAGTAGGTGCATACCTAATAATCAACAAAAGGCGACAAAAAAAGAACAGTCAAAACCAAATTTGTTGAAACTGTCCAAAAATAGATAAACAATTGCAATCAAAATTATCCTATAAAACATAATAAAACAGTTTATTTTTGTAACTATTTGTTGTACAATATATGCAACTAAGGAATATTCAAGTCAATGAATATGAGAGGAGAACAAAATGCCAAGAATTACAGCTCAAGAAGTACAGACAATACCTTACGGACCACTGGGTATCATTGCCCTGCCGGGTTGCGAGCAACTAGCATCAAAGATTGACGCTTATCTCGTAAAGTGGAGAAAGGAACAGGCAGAGGACCACAAGGATACTATCGCATTTTATGGCTACCAGCGTGACACTTATTTGATTGATACATCAATTGCCAGATTCGGTAGCGGTGAAGGTAAAGCAGTAATCAACGATACAATCCGTGGTTATGACCTTTACATTATCGCTGACTGCTTCAATTACAGCGTTACATACAAGATGTACGGTATGGATGTACCCAAGTCACCTGACGACCACTTTGCTGACCTTAAGAGAGTTATTTCTGCCGCATCCAGCAAGGCTAAAAGAATAAATGTTATTATGCCAATGCTCTATGAGGGCAGACAGCACAAGCGTTCATCCCGTGAATCCCTTGACTGCGCAATGGCTTTGCAGGAGCTGACAGCCCTTGGCGTTGAAAACATTATTACATTTGACGCACACGACCAGAGAGTGCAGAACTCTATTCCACACAAGTCATTCGAGAATGTAATGCCGTCATATCAGATGATTAAATCACTGGTTAACAGCGTCAGCGACTTGCAGATTGATAAAGACCACCTAATGGTTATCTCTCCGGATGAGGGTGCAATGCACAGATGTATATACTTTGCTACTCAACTGGGTGTTAACCTGGGTATGTTCTACAAAAGAAGAGACTATACCAGAGTAGTTAACGGCCGTAACCCCATAGTTGACCACCAGTATCTCGGTGAGAGTGTTGATGGCAAGGACATAATCATTGTTGACGATATGATTTCTTCCGGCGAAAGTATGCTGGAGGTTGCTAACAAACTCAAGGAGCTTAATGCTAAGAGAATCTTTGTATGTACAGCATTTGGTCTATTCTGTAACGGACTTGAGATTTTTGATAAAGCCCACGAGAATGGCGTAATCGAAAAAGTATTTACCACAAACGGAGTTTACCAAACACCGGAGCTTCTCTCACGCGACTGGTACGAGAGCGTAGAACTATCAAAATATATGGCATATTTTCTGGACACAATCAACCACGATTTGTCAGTATCTTCTCTACTTGATTCATCAGAAAAAATTGATAAACTGCTAAAAAAGAAAGGATTGAGATAATGGATAACAACGAAAAATTTGACATTTCCGAATTCTCAAAGGAAACTGAACCAAAGGAAGAAAAGAAAGCAAACAAAAAATCGAAGTCATCTATCAACTACAAGATGATTATTTCTATTGTAATTGCTGTGATTCTTGTAATTATCATTGTTCCGTCAGGCATATACTGTGCTGTAAACAAGGAGACCCCAAAGGAAGTACTTGTTGATACATTTTCTTCCTCGGAGGACCAGTTGATTGGTAAATGGCAGGGAGCAACGGGTGTATCGGCATACGAATTCAAAGAGGATGGCACATACATAAGCTATATATCTTCCTTTGATTTCTCAGGTACATACACCATTAAGGGGTCAAAGCTGACACTGTTTAACGCTGCATCAAACGGAAATGTTGTATACAAGGTTAAGGTTAACAGCAAGACACTAACCCTCACCCTTCTAGAGGAGAACGGCGTAGAATCTGAAGACAAGGACGAAATTAAGTTGGATAGAGTCGATACCATCAGGACAAGAACATTGTCGGATATTATTGACGACTATACCACCACAACTAAAGAGGCAAAATAATAGCCAAAAGATTAAGAGGACAACTTTGCTCATAGTTGTCCTCTTTTAATTATGCCAATCAAATTGTCTATAGTAAGGCAATCAGCAGTATTCAATAACCTTTTGTATCTATCCATATTGTACTGGGAATGCTCAGTCTCCTTGCTCCACAGATGAATTGTCCAGCTACTCTCGCCAAAGTATGTATTGATTAGCACACCTAAAGCAGCCATCTTTGAAGGAGTTAACACATCGCCGTCATAAACAGCCTGCATAAAGTACTTAAAAATAAAGTAAACAGCAATATTTTCGTTGCTATAATTACTTGAAATCGCTTTTATCTCGGCGTTATTCAATCTTTCAGTCCACTGAGGATTAATTAACTCTGGATTGTCAAACACATCAAAAAAAGCTATATCTTCTCCACCCTCAGTTATTGAGCCAATGGTGGCTTGCAGCTCCTGTGCATATTGTAGCATATCAACAAGTCTATCTGCCAAATTCTTGTTGTCATTCTGAAGAAGTAAGTAAATATCCTTTCGGGCATTAATCAGCTGATAGTATAAATGTGCATCAATATCATTTAACGCAGGCGGCTCGTCATTTACCTCGGTATCAAAGGTCATGTGACCAACCAGATTATACATCATATCTGCTGCAACAGGACAAGAATAAGATACTCCCAACTCCCTGGTACCGCCAAAGTCATAAATGAATCTTGGAAAATTGCGACATGTTATTGGGGTATGCTCTTGGCCTATAGCTATGTGCATATCGCAAAGGTTGTCATCGTTAAGGAACGGGCAACGCTTTTTTTCTGCCAGTGTGAATATGGTGTTGCCAAACTCATCCTTATCCAGCACACTGTCTATCCTCTGCTTAATCTCCAGGGATGGGTCAAGGGTTTTGTAGAAATCCAAAGAATCCCGGTCGGCATCTACCTCCCAGCCCTGACAACAGCTATCCGGACAAGCACCGGCAATACACTTAAAATCTTTATAAAATGATGGTGTTATAATTCTCATAATTTTAAACTCGCTAAATAATTGTTTTTGTATCTTTTGTCATCGGTAACATCCTTGATAACCTTAATTTCGGGCGGTAATCGTAAATCCTCATTGATGTCCAGCAGTTCAATCTCAAGAAACGCCTTATCATCCCAAAAAGGAAACACATCCAACTCCATATACCTGTTGTTATACAAAAAGCAATATCTACTCTTGATAATTGGATTCTTTGTAGGGTCGGCATTCTTTAGTAATTCACAATATTTTTGGTGACTGATAACACTCTCATATTCCTGACAGGCGGAATCGGTCATACGAATTTTTAGTGTCTCGTAATATGCAAACCGGTCTTTATATCCCCACTTTCGTACTCGATGAGAGCCAACATCCGATAACAAATAGACCTGTTCAATGTCTATCTTCTTTGGTGAGTATTTTTGCAATACATCAAAATCAGGGTATTCAATCAAAAACTTCTTTTCAATTTCTTTTTCGGACAGAACACTATCAATCTGAGAAATTAATTGATGCACTTTATTATCAATATTACCTTCGTATGGTATGTATCTGAGATGGGGATGGCCAATCCATTGTTCCAAAAGAAGAAAATGATTATTTTGTGCATCCCGGATTGACTCGCATCTAACATCATTATTTTCGTACTCACCTGAGACTGCTCCGGATTCTAAAAATAACACTGCATCATATCTCTGCCAGGTGGACGCAGGGCTTAGCCCTGTATTCTTTTCTAACTGACTACTGTCAACATAGCTAAAGCAGTCAGCCACACCCCTGTCAAGAAGCATCAATACTTCCTGATCACCAATATTGGCTAATAGATTATCCTCAGTAACAACCTGCCTCTTTGCAACCCGGGTCTCAAAGCTAAGCATATCATCTCTAGAAACGCCCTCATTAATGAGCATTGTAGCCATCTCCGGACAAATAATTACATTTAGTCCCCTGTCTTCATAATGCTTCGCAACTCGTCGGAGACATGTGGTCTTACCACTGCAAGGGGCTCCTGTAAATACAATTTTCGTTACCTTAGACATAATATCACCTAAGGTATTATATCACACACCATATACTATAACAAGAAAAATATCCTCGGAATGTACCGAGGATAAAGAGTGTACCTATCGTGTTGTCACAATATTCTATAAAATAAAGTTATATTATTTTCTTTTGTATTTCCTTGCCGTCGTATGCAAGCAATACTGTATCCAGCAATTGCTCAAAATCGCACACCATTGACTTTGGCTTATTTATGCAATCATCCATTCCCAATGGCACAAAGTAATAATTTTTATAATTCAATAAAGCACCGATATTTTTTGCCGCTGCTCCAAGTGCATCGTTTGTAGATACGCCTATAACCACCGGTCTATTGTTACGCAAATGTGATTTTACAGCCATTGTAACCGATGTATCCACAATTCCGTTAGCAAGCTTTGCTAATGTATTTCCGGTGCAAGGGGCAACAACTAATACATCGAACATTCGCTTTGGTCCTATGGGCTCGGCCATAGGTATTGTATGAATAATTGAATTGCCGGTTATCTGTATCAGTCTATCCTGAAAATCTGTTGCCCTGCCAAATCTTGTATCCGTGCTATATGCGTTTTCGCTCATAATCGGAGTAACGCTGTATCCTGCCTCAACCAATCTCTCTATTTGGGCAATAGCTTTAGAAAAGGTACAAAACGAACCTGTAAGACAATAACCTATTTTCATACACGCACCCTCCCCTCGCTTATCATACTGTGAATTGTATCTGCAACCACGTAACCTGCACTCTTAGGACTATACAGTGCAGGTAATCCTCGCGCCTCAATCAGAGTCTTGCCTTGTGCCTTGGCAATATGCTTATCCACTCCTCCGGGAAATGACGCAAGGTCTAGTATTATGCAATCATTATTAATTGCCGACAACTCATTTTTGTTGAATATAGGATGAGGCACTGTATTGATAATAAAATCATAGTTGGACGAAAAAGATAATTCATTGATATTGATACTATTTGCGCCGTGCATTACAGCATTGCACCTTTGGACTTCATCACGGGCACATATTGTAATATGGCAGGTAAAAGGCGAAAGATAATAATGCAGTGCTTTTGCAATTCTGCCATATCCACATATTAAGACTTTTGTACCGATAATGCTTGTGTCAAAATCCGTAATCATCTTGGCGACTGTTGCCTCAGCTGTTAAGTAAGCGTTTTTTGTAGCAAATGCTTCCTCTTTTGTGTAATCAAAAATATTATTACCACTGATATTGCCTGCAAATATAGGTACGCTATCTGTAAGATATGCCTTGTTAGGATTTACACCCAACAAAAGGAAATTGGCAGTATCAAGCCTGTCAACATGCTTATATCCCAATTGAGTTAATCTATCTACAGCGTATAACACTCTCTTGTCAGACAAATCAGGTACATAAAATGTCTTCATTTAAATCACCTTTTACATTTTATGTGACAATACAAAAAAGGGTGTTTATTTTTGGAGTTAAAAGTAGTATAATAATTTAAACAAAAATTTTTGGAGGAATCAAATTGAAGAACATTGATACTCTGCTAAAAGAGGTAAAACGAGTACACTTCATCGGTATCGGTGGTGCAGGTATGTGTCCTGTTGCAGAAATACTGATTAGCCTGGGTTATCAGGTAAGCGGCTCTGACAATAATGATACCGAAACTTTTCGTAGAATAGAAAAAGAGGGCGCAAAAGTATATCTTGGCCAAGTTAAAGAAAATATCACTGAGGACGTTGAACTTGTAATATACACCAATGCAATACTCAAGGGTAACGAGGAATTAGAATATGCAAAAGCTAATTTTCCATGCTTTGAGCGTGCAGAACTCCTTGGCGCAATCAGCAGAATTTTCAGCAACTGTATCGGCGTATGCGGAACTCACGGCAAAACCACAACATCTTCTATGATTACCCAAATACTAATGGAGGCAGGACTTGACCCATCAGCAGTAATTGGTGGCAAGTTACCTATAATCAACGCCTATGGCAGATACGGTCACAGCCAAAATTTTGTATGCGAAAGCTGTGAATTCAACAATACCTTTTTGCACATGAATCCGGATATTGCCGTTATATTGAACATTGACGAAGACCATCTTGACTTCTTTGGCAATCTGGATAATATAAAGAAATCTTTTCGCAAGTTTGCGGACCTTACAACAAAAACAATCATATATAACGGTGATGACAAAAATACTGTCGATACTCTGGCAGGAATAAAGGGCAAAAAGCTAATCAGTGTCGGCCGTAACGAGGGCAATGATTGGGTAGCAAAAAACATCACTGTACCAGGCGGTTTCCACAGCGAATACGACGCATACCACAAGGGCGAGTTTGTTGCAAAGGTAGTACTCTCCGTACCCGGTGAGCATAATATTCTCAATTCATTATGCGCCTTTGCCGCCGCCTACGAAAGTGGTGCAGAAGTTGAAAAAATTCTTGAGGGACTAAAGCATTTTGGTGGTGCAGCACGAAGATTTGAACTATTGGGAAAATACTGTGGCGTAACATTTGCCGATGACTATGCACACCATCCGGCAGAAATCAAAGTAACTCTTGAAGCGGCCAAAATGATGGGATACAATAATGTGTGGGCAGTTCACCAACCATTCACTTATACAAGAACCAGTCTGCTGCTGGATGATTTTGCCCAGGTATTAAGCATTGCCGACAAATGCGTTATTAGTGAAATAATGGGTTCACGGGAGGTCAATACCATTGGCATCAAGGCAAGTGACCTGTCCTGCAAGGTGCCGGGTTCTGTTCAACTTGATACATTTGACGAGATTTGTGACTATGTATGCGACAATGTACAGGATGGCGACCTGGTTATTACCCTTGGCTGCGGAGATGTGTACAAGGTTGCTCGTATGATGTGCAAAAAAATGAAAGAGAAAGAGGAACAGCAATAATGAATTACAAGATATTCGACCAAGCCACCGATGAATCAAAAGCACTGAGGATTGAAATATTTGTAAATGAACAAAAAGTACCTCTTGAACTGGAAATTGACGAAAAAGATAAGCCGGGAATGGCGAAGCACATTGTATTCTTTGACAAAAACGAAAAAGCTGTAGCAACATCAAGATTTTATGTTGAGGAGGATAATATTTGGCACATTGGCCGCATCTGTGTGTCAAAGGATGCCAGAGGCACCGGCCTAGGCAAAACCCTGTTGGATGCCACCGAAAGCGAAATAAAAAAGCTTGGTGGTACAAAAGCCTATATCTCTGCTCAGACTCAGGCTCAGGGCTTTTACCAAAAGATGGGATATGTACCCTATGGCGATACCTATATGGAGGACACTATCGAACATATTGCAATGTATAAGGATTTGTAAAGAAAAGGGGCTGTAAAAAAACAGCGTGAATAAAAAATCGACTGCATTCTTTCCGAAAGG
>JBJEPK010000035.1:0-11734 GCA_051881195.1 Eubacterium sp.
ATATTCCCTTTTCAATGCAGATATATCATCATACTGATTTTTTGCCAGTGTGTCAAAATCATCGTCACCGTCAATATCGCAATGGTCTGTGATTGCAATACCTATTCCACCATTTAAAATAAGACTCTCGCATAGTTCTTTACAACTATCGTTGCCGTCAAATGAATATATGGAATGAGTATGCGTATCAAAAATGTTTTTATATTTCATTATAATTCTCCTTATGACAGATATATTTTAGCATATTATAAAAGTTTTTTAAATATCTTTTGTGCATTTGTTGAAAAAATATATCTTGTTTGTTATAATAATAAAAATATTTAGGAGGAAAAATATATGAGATGTGTAATTACTGTAGTTGGCAAAGATATGGTTGGTATTCTGGCAAAAGTATCAGGTATCTGTGCTGACTGTAATGTTAATATTGTTGAGGTAACGCAGAGCATACTTCAGGATATGTTTTGTATGATAATGCTGGCTGACACAACACAGGCAACCGTTGACTTTACAGCGCTTGCAGACCAATTAGAAAACTGTGGCAAGGATAACGGACTCTCCATCCATGCAATGCACGAGGACATCTTTAACTCAATGCACAGAATATAGGAGGTCAATATTTTGATTAATACATACGATATTTTAGAAACCATAAAGATGATACAGGACGAATGTCTTGACATAAGGACAACCACAATGGGTATCTCTCTGCTGGATTGCGGAGACAGTGATATTGACAAGTCCTGCAAAAAGGTGTATGACAAAATTTGTCGAAAGGCCGAAAACCTTGTAAAAACAGGTAATGATATTGAGAGAGAATACGGAATTCCTATCATCAACAAGCGTGTCAGCGTAACTCCTATCTCCATCCTTGCAGGTATCAGCGGTGGTGACCCGGTTAAGTATGCTCTTGCCTTGGACAAGGCGGCAAAAGAAATAGGCGTTAATTTTATCGGTGGATATTCTGCCTTAGTACAAAAGGGATTTGCAGCAGGCGACCTGGAGCTTATCAATTCTATACCTGAGGCGCTGTCTAGAACCGAATTCCTTTGTTCATCTGTTAATATCGGATCAACAAAAGCCGGCATTAATATGGATGCTGTAAAGATTATGGGACAAAAGATTAAGGAAGCAGCAGAACTAACCAAGGATAATCAGTGTATAGCCGCAGGCAAGCTGGTAGTATTCTGCAACGCGCCGGAGGATAACCCATTTATGGCAGGCGCTTTTCACGGTGTATCCGAGCCTGACTGCGTTATTAATGTAGGTGTATCAGGACCCGGTGTTGTGAGAGCTACAGTTGCTAAGTATCCCGACTACTCAATTAACGAAATTGCAGAATTAATTAAGAAAACCGCCTTCAAGATTACCAGAATGGGCCAGTTGGTTGGAACAGTAGCCAGCGAAAGACTGGGCGTACCATTCGGTATCGTTGACCTATCACTGGCGCCAACACCGGCAGTCGGCGATTCTGTTGCGCACATTCTTGAGGAAATAGGATTGGAGCAATGTGGCGGTGCCGGTACTACAGCTTGTCTTGCTATGCTTAACGACGCTGTAAAAAAGGGCGGCGTTATGGCTTCATCCAGCGTTGGAGGATTATCCGGTGCTTTCATTCCTGTTTCTGAGGATGCCGGTATGATTAATGCAGCCAAATCCGGCGCTTTATCTATCGAAAAGCTTGAGGCTATGACCGCTGTTTGCTCAGTAGGATTGGATATGATTGTAATTCCGGGTGATACTACTGCCGAGGTAATCAGTGGCATTATTGCCGATGAAGCTGCCATAGGTATGGTTAATTGCAAAACAACAGCTGTCAGAGTTATCCCTGCAATCGGCAAAAAAGTTGGCGATGAGTTGGAATTCGGCGGTTTGCTGGGTAGCGGACCGGTAATGAAAATCAATACAAAACAGCCAACAAAGTTTATAAATAGAGGTGGCAAGATTCCTGCGCCAATGCACTCTCTCAAAAACTAGAAAACTAAGCCGGTTATTTTGACCGGCTTTCAGCGTGTAGAAAAAGTCAAATAATAATTTTCTACACTCTGGCAGACTTCGAGAAGTGGGATTGAATTTCGTTTTCTTGCGAAGGAAGATGTATGCTTATACCTCGACTGAGCAAAAAACGAAAAACGCTAAAAGTGGCTTAGATTCATCATTAGATGTCTAAGCCACTTTAACAATCTCTCCGAGTGCGATAAATCGCACCCACCTCTCTTTACACAAGAGAGGCAAAAATGGTTAATATTATATAATTTGGCGTGGTTCAAACCACTTTATCGACAGTCTGTAAGCCGGTTATTTTTACCGGCTTTCTTTTTTTGCATAAATCAAAGCCCTGAGTGAATCAGGGCTTTGATATTTGATATTAGTTTTTGTCTGTAGTGAACTCAAGAAGCTCATCCTGATGGAATGTCAATGGTGAATATTCTCCACCCTTTTCAAGATAAACAGCAGAAAGGTTGCTGGCAACAGCATACTTCTTGCCACCTGCAGAGAACATATAACACTCAGCGTTATTTACATTACCCTTGCCGGTGTTGTTGATGGAACCGGAAGATGGGTCGCTCTTATAACCGATTGTGTACCAGTTATCGTGAAGTACCTGCTTAAGTAACTCTTTAGCTTCAGCTACACTGTATGTAGGAGTTGTGGTAATCTCGTGCTGATTCTCGTATCTGTCATATACAGCAGCTGCAGACGGACCCTCCTCCTCCGGTTGAGCTACTGCAGGAGCAACATAGTTGAACCACATAATGAGGAAGTAGATAAGATATGAAATCAATAGAAGAAGAATTACCATCTTAACTATCTGCTTTGGCTTACTTTCTGTGTTTGCTGCAAATGCCTCTTCCTGTGTAGGAATCTCTACCGGAACAAATGGCTTGCCTTTCTTAGCGGCCTTCTTTTCTGCCTTTGCATTCTTTTTATTAATGTTTTTAACAAGCTTTTCGTACTGTTTAGCTTGCTGCTTTTCTAACTTAGCCGCTTTTTTTGCAGCCTTCATTTCTTTCTTTGCAAGTTTAGATTCTTTACTCAAAGCAGTCCCCTCCTTATAAGTACACAGAAATTATACCATTAAAGTAATCAAAACGCAACAACAATTTTTAATTTATTGGCAGTATTTTGTTAACAAAGTGTAAACATTTACCGATATGTTACTATTTATATTAAGAATTGTAAAAAAATGTGGTATAAATAATATATTGAGGTGATAACATGAAGGAATACATAAATACGATTCAATTATTCCTTAGCGAGTATGAAAAATTTATATCTCTGGGTATAAGCATTGCACTGTTTGTTGTATTAACTCTGTTTAGAAACAAAATTGCAAAATCCATATTATCCATAATAGCTAAGGTATTTTTTAGAAATAAAGAAAGCTATAAAAAACCACTAAAAGAATCATTACAAAAGCCGTTGGCAAGCTTCTTTTTACTACTTGGAATATTCCTGCTTTTGTATATGAACTTTACAAATCCAATTCTATTAAAAGCATTTAAGATAGCAACAATATTGGTTATCTGTTGGGCAATTGTAAATTATCTATCCAACAATCTGTTCCTGCTTTTCCACTTTGGTGAAGATGCTGACAGCAAGATTAACACCACGGCAATCAAATTTGTGTCAAACATACTAAAGATTATTATTATTGCTTTTGCAGTTGTTATGGTGATCAGCGAACTGGGATACAATGTAAACGGATTGCTGACAGGTATTGGCGTTGGCGGTCTTGCAATATCTCTGGCTGCACAGGAGGCTGTGGCCGACCTTATAGGTGGATTTGTAATAGTATTTGACAAGCCGTTCATTGTTGGCGACCTAATCCAAACTCCCGACCTAATGGGAGTTGTACAAGATGTTACTATGAGGTCAACAAAGATTAGAACTATCGAAGACAGCATAGTAACAGTACCGAATTCAAAATTGGCTGACAGTGCTATAGTTAATCTAAGTAAGATGGAGAAAAGATTAATTTCCATCGAAATTGGGCTTGAATATTCAACCGACAACGAACTATTGAATAAATGCCGTGAAGAAATCAAGCAATACCTCATTGATGACCCGAATGTATTGCCGGAGCCGGTAAGGGTGAATGTATCAAAGCTTGATGACTCGTCAATTAATTTGGCAATCACCTGCTATTCAAATACGGGCGATATTAATCAACATTTAGCTATTGTCAGCAACGTAAATATGAACATAAAAAGAATCATCGAGGACAACCGCGTGTCCTTTGCATTCCCATCAACAAGCGTATATATGCACGACTAAAAAACAGCACCAATCACATGATTGGTGCTAAATTTATTTTTTATTGCTTCCGATTTTGCTTTCGGTATGATTTATCAGTCTCTTGATATTCTCTCTATGAGCTATTATTACTATAACGGAAAATACTAAAGCAATTATTGCTATTGCCACACTTCTATGAAACACATACATAAATACCGGGAAAAATATTGCCATAATAATTGAGCCAAGGCTAACATACTTTGTGAATATTACAGTGACAGCAAACATAGCGAGAAGAATCAAAGCTATGCGCCAATCAATGATAAAGCACATACCACCACAGGTAGCCACTCCCTTGCCGCCTTTAAAATTAAAAAAGCAAGGAAAAATATGACCCATTACACAAAAAATACCGGCAAATGATTTGATAATAGTATCACTATTGGTTCCAAAAACAGCATAAACCGAAACAATCTGATTAGACAAATTAATAATTAGGTACGCAATAGCAATAGCAACACCCACCTTTGCCATATCGCCAATTATGGTGAGTATTCCCCATATCTTGCCGTAATTACGCATCATATTTGTTGTACCTGCATTACCGCTACCGTGGGTGCGCACATCATCATGCTGTATTCTCTTGGATATAATTATGCCAAAGTTAAGGCTGCCTAAAAGATAGGATATAGCTGCTATTACAACACATATAATCACTAGCTTCATTTTTTGCCTTCTCCCCTCTCTCTAACTATAAAGCGTACCGGAGTACCATCAAGGCCAAATACCTCTCTTATTTGATTCTCCAAATATCTTTGGTAAGAGAAATGAAAAAGCTCTGCATTATTCACAAAGAATACAAATGTAGGCGGTCTGGTAGAAGCCTGAGTCATATAGTAAATTTTAAGGCGCTTTCCCTTATCGGTAGGAGGCTGAACTCTGGCAGTAGCCATACCCAGAATTTCGTTAAGCTTTCCGGTAGAGATACGCATTGAATTTTGGGAATGGACAAATGTAATCATCTCGTACAGCTTGTCAATACGCTGTCCTGTTGCTGCAGATATAAACATAATAGGTGCATAGCTCATAAACGAAAAATCTATTGCAAGCTTGTCCCTAAATACCCTCATTGTATTGCCGTCTTTTTCGATAGCGTCCCACTTGTTGACGGCGATAATACAGGCTTTGCCCTGCTCGATAGCAATGCCTGCAACCTTGGAATCCTGCTCGGTAAATCCCTCGGTGGCATCAATCATAATAACACATACATTAGCACGTTCAACAGCCATTCTTGCACGGATAATACTATACTTTTCTATCTCGTCATTGACCCTGCTTTTTCGTCTTAAACCGGCAGTATCAATAAAATTGAACTTACCGTATCTGTTTTCAATATATGTGTCGGTTGTGTCGCGTGTGGTACCGGCAATGTCGGATACAATGGCTCTGTTGGTACCGCTGATTCTGTTGACCAGTGATGATTTGCCTACATTTGGTTTGCCGATAATGGCAACATTGATAATATCCTCATCAACATCTTCGTCTTCATCATTTTCCGGAAAGTAACTGATAACCTCGTCCAACAAATCTCCCGTACCCAGTCCGTGAATGGAAGATACGCCAAAGGGTTCACCAAGTCCAAGATTGTAAAATTCGTAAAATTCCGGGTCCGGTTCACCTATTTTATCACATTTATTGACACACAGGACAATGGGCTTACCACTCTTCTGAAGCATATTAGCAACATCCTGGTCGGATGCTACAACACCACAACGAATATCTGTAACCAAAATAATTACATCGGCTGTCTCAATAGCAATCTGTGCTTGGGAGCGCATTTGGGACAGAATCACATCGTTGCTGTACGGCTCGATACCACCGGTATCCACAAGCAAAAACTTATGCCCCAGCCACTCACAATCCCCGTATATTCTGTCTCTGGTTACACCTGGGGTATCATCCACAATTGATAAACGAGTTCCTATTAACTTGTTGAATAATGTTGACTTGCCAACATTAGGTCTGCCTACAATAGCAACAACAGGCTTTGACATAGGATACCTCCTAAACGAAATAATAAGAAAGGCGGCTTAATTAGCCGCCTAATGCTCTAGATATTAGTCCTTGCTGATTACTTCTTCGCCTTTGTAATAGCCACAGCTTGCACATACCTTGTGAGGTACTGTGTATGCAGAACAGTTAGGACACTTTACAAGTGTTGGAGCATCGAGCTTCCAAACGCTTGAACGTCTCTTATTCTTTCTTGCTTTTGAAGTTCTTCTTGCTGGTACTGCCATTTTTATTTCCTCCTTATGTGTGAAAACTGTCAGTCTTCGTCAAGTAATTGCAACAGGGCTGCCATTCTTGGGTCAACCTCTTTTTTGCAATCGCATTTTTTATGATTTAAGTTTTGTCCACACTGTGGACAAATGCCCGCGCAATCGTCCTTGCACAGCATCTTCAGTGGTAGATGAAGATTGATTTCTTCCTCGACTAACTCATCGAGATTGAACTTGTTGTTCTCTACTACGAGATAGTCGTCGAAGTCATCCTCATCATTCTCCATACCATGCACAACAATCTTGCTGACTGAGAATGAATACTCCTTTTTAAAATCGTCAACACATCTATCGCATACGCCATAGAAGTTGAAGGATATATCCAAATCCATATGTACGACATCTGCTTTGCAATATGCACGACCACGAACTACGACACCGTCTTTGAGTGGTTGGTAGGTGCCATAAAAGAAATCATCAAAAGTGACTCTGTAATCAATATCAATAATTTCATCCGATGAACCGAACAAATTTGTAAAATCAAGTTGCATACATTTCACCTTAAGTATTATATATATACATATTGCTTTTGTCAATACTTTTTTTTAATTCGGTAAAAAACAAGCACACAATAAAGTGTGCTTGCAAAATGTATTGTATTACTGAATTTCCTCGCAATAATCAAAAATTTCTACCGGGAGGTCTTCCTTATCACAACTGATGGTGAAGTAAAAATTAACATCGGTTGCCTCGCTAAGACTGGACAGCATATCAAAGAACTGAGGTAGCTTTTCGTACTCGCGACCAACAATCTTAAATGTAGCATCAATAAGAATGTCAGTAACATCATAGTTACCTGCACAAATACCGGCAAGGAAGCCGTAGAATGCCTTATGACCATTGATTGAGTATGTAGCTGTCTCAAGGAGTCTGGCCTTTGATGATACATCGTATGTGAGCTTTGGCTCATTTTCGATGCATACTACGTTACCGTCAGAATTCTCGACACAAGAATTTACCAAATCAATTAGTTTCTTTGTCTTTCCTGCGCCTTTGTTACCAATAATGAGTTTAATCATTTTTATTCCTCCTAAAGGATTATATTCTATTTACAGTTATATAGTATCATAATCCCAATTGTTTTTCAAGGGTTTCTTTTTCACTTTCATAGCCCGGTTTACCAAGCAGAGCAAACATATTCTTTTTGTAACTCTCAACACCCGGTTGATTAAATGGATTTACACCAAGAATATAGCCGGAAATGGCACAGGTTTTTTCAAAGAAATATATAAGATAGCCGATACTCTCTGCGTCAAGTCTGTCAGCCTCGATAATAAGGTTGGCTACTCCGCCCTCTGTATGTGCAAGGAGCGTACCCTGGCGTGCCTTGTCATTGACTACGCTCATCTTTTCTCCGGCAAGGAAATTAAGTCCGTCGATATTTCCTTCTTGCTCGCCGATAACATAGTCATTTGTACATTCTGCAAACTTAACAACAGTCTCAAACATCAGACTGCCGCCTGACTCCTGAATGTACTGACCAAGTGAGTGAAGGTCGGTAGAGAAGATACATGATGCCGGGAACAATCCCTTGCCGTCCTTGCCTTCACTCTCGCCAAATAACTGCTTAATCCATTCGTTAAACATAGCCATAGCGGGCTCAAATGATACAAATGTCTCCAATTTCTTGCCCTTGTTGTACAGGCAATTACGAACGGCTGCGTACTTTAGACAGGGATTCTCGTCAATGTTTTCTGAACAAAGCTCGTTCTGTGCGTTACGGGCACCCAACATAAGTGCATCAATGTCTATACCTGCAACGGCGATAGGAAGAAGACCGACGGCAGTCAGAACTGAAAATCTGCCGCCAACATCGTCGGGTACAACAAAAGTTGCATAACCCTCCCTGTCGGCAAGGCCTTTAAGGGTGCCTTTTGCCTTGTCAGTAGTGCAGAAAATACGCTTTGCCGCTTCTTCAGGTGAATACTTTTGGTTAACTAAATCCCTGAATACTCTAAATGCAATAGCTGGCTCTGTGGTTGTGCCACTTTTTGAAATTACATTTACACAAATGTCCTTGCCCTCACAAAGTTCAACAATTTCGTTTAGTGAAGCAGGACTAATAGAATTACCGATAAAGAAAATTTGCGGAGTTTCCTTGCAAAGGAGATTGTAATTAGGGGACTTAACAGCCTCGATTACAGCACGAGCACCGAGATACGAGCCGCCGATACCGATTACGATAAGAATATCTGCATTTTTCTTAATATAAGATGCAGCCTCCTTAATGCGTACAAACTCCTCCTTGTCATAATTGGTAGGCAGGTCTATCCAGCCCAAAAAGTCATTACCCTCACCGGTTTTACTCATAAGAGTTGACATAGCTTCCACAGCTTTTGGAGCCATCTCCCGAATATCGGAGGAGGATACAATATTCTGTGCATATTTTGCATCAAATCTAATTGACATATTTCAACCTCTTTTAAAATATTAATATAGACAGTATGATACTACATTTTGTGAGAAAAATCAACTACTATTCAAATATTTGTCAATATGTGCGAAAACAGCATCTTTAAATTAACTCTTTTGACTGAGTTAGCAGATACGAGATTTATGGTTTTTACAACCTTTTTGCCATTTATTACTTGTATTTCTCCAAGTTTATCCCCTTTTGTAACCGGTGCAGTAACCTGTGATTTGATAACATATTTATATTTAAGGTCGGATTCATCTTTTTTTAGTGTCAATGACTTATTATTTTCTACAATCGGCGTTAATTCTTTGAATACGCCATTGACCACCTTTACGTGCGTAATCTTTTTTTCATCAACTTTTGGAGTTACCGAATGATATTCTGCAAAACCGTAATCTAACAATTCACCGGCAATCTCAAATCTAACTTCACTTGTAGGCGCGCCCAAAACAACTGCCACCAAATTCAGATTATCCCTGCTTGCAGTAGCACTTACACAGAACCCGGCGTTTGAAGTAGTACCGGTTTTTAGTCCTGTGATACCACTATATGTATTCACCAGCTTGTTAGTATTGTTAAGCTCTGTTTTGCCACCACGAAGACTGTCAAGCCATACTGTAGAGTACTTCTTAATAATCTTATCATATTTCATAACCTCGCCGGATATTACTGCAAGGTCATAGGCAGAAGAATAATGATTTGTAGTGGTATCATCAAGACCGGTACAATTTTCAAAATGGGTATTCTTAAGCTTTAACTCCTTTGCTTTATCATTCATCATCTTTACAAAAGCTGTCTGTGACCCTGCAACGTAATCGCCCAAAGCAGTGCATGCATCATTTGCACTGGCAATAACAACTGCCTTTAGCAACTGGTCAACTGTCATAACCTCCCCCTCTTCAAGCCATATTTGGGAGCCTCCCTTTGCCACAGCATCCTTTGTTGCAGTTATCTTATCATCAAGTGTTATATCGCCTTTATCCAACGCCTCAAGAATCAATAGCAACGACATTATCTTTGTAACAGAAGCGGGAGATAACCTTTCGTTTTCGTTTTGTTTGTATAGTACCATTCCGGAATCCATGTCCATAAGCACTACTGATTTTGCATCATACTTTTCTGTAGCTGACACAACAGTAGGGGTTGCAAAACAAAACATCAATGATAATAGCAGACATAATATTTTTTTCATAATAATCACCACTTATTATTATTCAAAATTTGTTGTAATAATTCATCACATTTGGTATAATAGACAAAACTTTGGAGGTGAAGCATGAAAGCTGCATTCTATACACTTGGCTGTAAGGTCAATCAATACGAAAGTGAATATATGGCCGAATTGCTCAAAAACGCCGGATTTACCATAGTTTCTGCTAACGAGGATGCAGATTATTACATTATCAATTCCTGTACAGTTACTGCCACAGCTGACCAGAAAACAAGGCAGAATGTACGCAAATTCAAGCGTAAGCATCCAAACAGCGCTGTCATCCTAACCGGGTGTATGCCCCAGGCTTTTCCTAAGGAGGCCAACAGTCTTCCGGAAGCAGATATTATCCTTAGCAACAAAAACAACAATGATATTTTGCAATTAATAAATGAGTACGAATCATCGAGAAAGCGTGTAGTAAAAATAGATAAGCACCAAACCGATGACGAATTTGCAAAATGCGATATTACTTCTTTTAGCGAGAGGATACGCGCATTTGTTAAAATTGAGGATGGCTGCGATAGATTCTGTTCCTACTGTGTCATCCCAATGTCCCGCGGTCGTGTGCGCTCAAAGGAACCTGACGACTTAAAAAAAGAAATAGAAAATCTTGCAAATAACGGAATAAAAGAAATTGTGCTGGTTGGCATTAACTTGTCCTCCTACGGCAAAGGCAAGGATTATGATATAGTTGACGCTGTTAGAATCTGTGCCGAGAATCACGGGATACTACGCGTTAGACTGGGCTCTCTTGAGCCTGACCACATAACTGACGATGTTATTGAAGGACTATCAAAAATTGAGAAATTCTGCCCACAATTTCATATTTCTCTACAAAGTGGTTGTGACAAAACCCTAAAAAATATGAACAGACACTATAGCGCACAAGAATATAGGAAACTATGCAATAAACTGCGCTCCACTTTTAGTGATGCAACAATCACTACAGATGTAATGGTTGGATTTAATGAAGAGACAGAAGAAGATTTTTTTGATTCCCTATCATTTGTTAATGACATCAAATTTGAAAAGGTACACGTATTCCCCTACTCCCAGCGTGAAGGTACAGCTGCATCTCGCAAGGGAGATAATGTACCAAAAACAGAAAAAGAAAAGCGTGCTGCCATTATGATTGACAGCACAAACAAACTAAGATATGAATACTTTAATACTCTTATAGGCACTCGACAGATAGTACTGTTTGAAAGCTATGATAGTAATGGTGTTTATAAGGGATATACAAAAAATTATGTTCCTGTGCAATATAAATGCGAACGAGACATCATCGGCATGGAAATAGAGGTTACAATCACCTCTGTAAGTATGGATGAAGATGTATGCACAGCTAAGAGTTAGACAACGCTCCTGTCATATTATTTACCTCTTCCTTACAATTATCGTCGAATAAGCTGCTGTAGGAAAAAATATAATAGCCACCGATATTATCAAAATGAGCAATGTAATCTATCTGGCGAGAGATTATGTTGCTCTTATTTTTGAACTCATTTATTGCTCTTTTGTTGTAAGCAG
>JBJEPK010000036.1:0-49132 GCA_051881195.1 Eubacterium sp.
CCTACTTATAATCCGGTAAAATCACTTTGATAGGAAAATATAATGGCACTTGACGGAATATATTTGTATTTATTAAAAAACGAAATATCATCCAGGATTTTGGGTAGTCGTGTGGACAAGATTTATCAGCCATCCAGAGATGAACTATTGTTTACATTCCGTACTCACAATGGTGTGGAGAGGCTTCTGTTGTCTGCAAAAGCAGATTGCCCTCGTATTCAGTTTACATCCACTGTTATTGAGAATCCAAAAAAGCCACCGATGCTCACCATGTTGCTGCGTAAGCACTTGGGTGGCGCAGTGCTGTGTGATATTCAGCAGGACGGCTTTGAGCGTATTTTAACGCTGGTGTTTGATGCTCGCAATGACCTTGGGGACCCGGTAACATTTAAGTTAGTAATTGAGATTATGGGCCGATACAGTAATATCATATTCTTGGACAGTGAAGACCGCATTGTGGAGTGCGTAAAGAGAATTGACGCATTTAAGTCCTCTGTTCGAGAAATTTTGCCGGGGCTAAAGTATTCTCTGCCGCCACAACAACACAAGTTGAATATCCTAACCACCGATGATGCTATCATTGCAAATGCTGTTAAGACAGAGGCAACCAAACCCGGCAAGGCAATACAGTCGGTGCTGCAGGGTATATCGCCTATAGTTGCAAGAGAGTTTGATAACGGGCTGACCATTGCTATGCTTAGAGAACATATCGCAAATCCCCGGCCAACAGTTGTGTTGGCGGACGGCGTTCCCAGGGATTTTACCTATTTTAAGCCACAGCAGTATGGGGATTTTTGTGAGTACAGGTTTTTTGATGATTTTTCGTCACTGATAGATTATTTCTATTATGAACAGGTGCGACTTGACAGAATCAAGCAACGCTCCAATGATTTATTCAAGCACCTTACTACATTGCAGGAGCGAGCAGTTCGCAAGGCAATTACCCGTCAGCAGGAATTGGATGACTGTAAAGATAAGGACAAATACAGAATATACGGCGACCTTATCAATGCCAACACTCACGCACTACAGAAGGGACAGCCGTTTTATGAGGTTGCCGATTTTTACAACGACGGCGAGATTGTTCATATCAAAGCGGACCCAACCTTAACTCCTGCCCAAAATGCCCAAAGATACTACAAAGAATATCGCAAAAAGCAGGTTGCAGAATCAAAATTAAATGACTTTATCACAGATGCAAAAAATGAGGCACAGTACCTGGAATCGGTTATAGACAGCCTGTCAAGAGCCGAAACCGATGCTGAAATATCTGCTATTCGTGCAGAACTGCATGATGCAGGCTTTTTGAGTAAGGGTGGCTACGGCAGGAATAATAAGCAAAAAAAATTACCGCCAAAAAAGTATATCTCCTCCGAGGGATTTACAATTTATGTGGGCAGAAATAATGTTCAGAATGACCAATTGACCCTAAAGACTGCAAAGAATTATGACCTGTGGTTCCATGTAAAGGATGTTGCAGGCAGCCATGTAATAGTTACAGCAATCAAGGAAAAGCCTTTTACAGACAAATTGATTCGCCAGGCGGCAATGCTGGCAGCAGTTCATTCAAAAGCATCTAATTCCTCAAATGTGGCTGTTGATTACACCATTGTCAAGAATGTACACAAGCCTAATGGTGCAAAGCCCGGCATGGTAATATATGACAACTACAACACAGAATATGTTACTCCAAATCAGGAGGAATTGTCGGAGGTGACAGAGTGTGAGTAATGTGGCAATTATTCTGGGTGCAGGCAACGGCACTCGTATGAAAAGTGAAATGAGTAAGCTGCTGTTGACTATTGATGGCAAAACAGTTTTGCAACGCAGTGTTGAAGCGTTTCTCAGTGTATCCGATATTGACGAGGTTGTTATCACTGCCAGACAGCAGGATATAGAGGCTTTTGCCGAAGTAATTGATGACGAGCGCGTTACATTTGTGATAGGTGGCGATACCCGTCAGCAAAGTGTGGCTAACGCTATTGATACCATCGACGAAGCTCAGCTTATTGCAATACACGATGGTGCAAGACCTCTGGTTACCCCCCGGGTTATTGAGGATACCTTGCGTGCCGCAACGGAGTATGGCGCAGCCGCTACAGGAGTTATGGTGAAGGATACTATCAAAGTCATTGACGGCGACGGATTTGTTGTTACCACCCCAGCCAGGGCAACGCTGTTTGCAGTGCAGACACCACAGATATTTGATTTTGCGCTGTACAAGGAGGCCTTGGAGCTTGCTAAAAATAACAGTAAGGATTTTACTGACGATTGCCAGTTGATTGAGTATTACAACAAACCGGTCAAAATGGTAGTCGGTGACTATTCTAATATTAAGATCACAACCCCGGAGGACATTCCTTTGGCAGAGAATATACTACACAGCAGATAGGAGAACACTATGCGTATAGGTCACGGATATGATGTACACAAACTAGTGGAGGGACGCAAACTGATAGTAGGCGGCGTAGAGATTCCGCACACCATGGGATTGCTGGGTCATAGCGATGCCGATGTATTGCTTCATGCAATTAGTGATGCTTTGCTTGGTGCTTGCGCTATGGGTGATATAGGGTGTTTGTTTCCTGACACAGACCCACAGTGGCAGGATGCAGACTCACTGGTTCTGTTGAAAAAAGTTAACGAAATCATAAATAATGCAGGCTTTTATGTTGAGAATATTGATTCCACTGTTGTTGCACAGCAACCTAAGATGAAGCCATACATTCAGCAGATGCGTATCAATATTGCCTCTGCTTGCAATGTGAGTATCGACTGCGTCAGCGTAAAGGCAACTACTGAGGAAAAACTTGGATTTACCGGCAGACAGGAGGGAATATCAGCCCACGCTGTATGTCTTATCAAATAATATTGAAATTAGCTTTGGATACTGATATAATGTAATTCAATATAACGATTTCTTATAAAGTGTTTAGGAGATTATATGAGTGAGTTAGATTCAATTAAGGATATACTTGATAAACACGGCAAGTACACAGGTCTTACCACCGGTGTGTCAATGCAGCCTATGATTCATCAGGGTAAAGACAATATTATTGTTGTTAAGTGCGACGGTAAACTAAAAAAATATGATATTCCCGTGTATATTAATTCTGAGGGCAAGACTATTATGCACCGTATTATCGAGGTTCACGATGACCACTATATTATTCTGGGGGACAACTGTCTTGCCAGAGAATATGTTACCGATGATATGATTTGCGGCAAGCTTGTTGGCTATTACCATAACGGAAAAAAGTACATAGACCTTGAAACCAACAAGGCATACAAGCTGTACTCCAGAATATGGGTTGGACTGATTCCATTGCGTCCTATGTATATGAAGCTAAAGCATATTATTGCCAAGCCATATAAGGCTATATTTAAAAAGTAAGAGGGACTGATTTTGGCTAATAACGAAAAGAAATTCAAAAAAACTGACATAACAACCTTGAAGTGGGTATATAATGTTTGCAAGCAACAGCGTTGGTATGTATTTTTTATTGTTCTTATCAACATAGTCAATGCTGTTACTATGGTGCTGTTTGCAGATTTTTCAAAAAAAATTATCAATGCTGCATCCGTGTACCATTCTTGGGAATTGGCGTTAAAATATGCAATAGAGTTTTTTGTGCTTATAATGTTTCAGATGGTTCTTACTTTAACCAGCAAGAGCCTTATTGAGCGTTGCAGATGCAAACTGGAGTGGATACTCAAACAGCACATGCTTTGCACCATTATGAAAAAGGATTATGCCCAAGTGTCCAAGTATCATACCGGCGACCTGCAAAATCGTATGTTCAACGATGTTACGATTATATCCAGTGGCTTTACAACTATCTTGCCGGACATGATATACTGCATTTCCAAGTTGATGTGCGCATTCATTTATTTGATTGTAATGGACAAGATTTTTGCGCTGGTATTTTTTATCGGTGGCATAATGGTTTTCTTTTGCTCTACCGTATTTCGTAAAACAATTAAGAGATTACATAAGAGAGTTCAGGAAACCGAAGGCAATACTCGTTCCTTTATTCAAGAAATCTTAACCAGTCTGTTGGTTATCAAGTCATTTGTTGTTGAAGATAAGGTTGCTGACGAGACTGATGAGCTGCAAAACATCAACTTTATTGCCAAGATGAAGCGTCGCTTTTTTGGTATTACCGTTAACGCAGGCTTAACATTTGTATTCAATTTAGGCTATGTTTTTGCATTGGCATTTGGTGCATACAGACTTATAAGCGGTATGCTGGATTTTGGCTCTGTTACTGCTATGTTACAGATGGTAAACCAAATTCAGCAGCCTTTTGCTACTCTGTCTGCTATGTTGCCGCAGTATTTTAGCCTTTTGGCGTCTGCCGAGCGACTTATGGAGATTGAGGCTCTGCCTGACGAGGAGTCCGACAAGGCTGACTATATTGATGTACAGGATACATACGGCAAGCTTGATTATATTGATTTTGACAGAATTTCCTTTGCTTACGACAGAGATATTATTCTTGACGATACCTCACTCAAGATTAATAAGGGTGACTTTGTGGCGATTATGGGTATATCAGGCATTGGCAAGAGCACTCTTTTGAAGCTATTATTAGGTGTATTCAAGGTTAGCTCAGGCGATATTGACTTGATTACCGACGACGGCAAGATGCCTGTGGATTTTCATACCAGGCGTTTGTTTTCCTATGTACCGCAGGGCAATTTCCTCCTGTCAGGTACAATTAGGGAAAACCTAACTTTTATCAATAGCGATGTAACTGACGATGAGATTAATGAGGCAATTCGTATTTCCTGTAGTGACCAGTTTATCAAGGATTTACCCGACGGACTTGACACTGTCATTGGTGAGAGGGGTATAGGCTTGTCCGAGGGTCAACTTCAGCGCCTTGCCATTGCTCGTTCAATTCTATCAAAATCTCCTATTATGCTTCTTGATGAGGCAACCTCTGCACTTGATGAAGCAACCGAGCTTAGATTTTTGCAGAACCTAAAGGATATGAAGGACAAGACATGTATTATTGTATCCCACAAGCGTGCTGCATTGGAAATTTGTAACAAGCATATCCAAATTATTGATTCCAAGATTGTTATGGAGGAAAAATAGTGCTCTATACCAAATGGGGCGAAAGCCTGGACTCTGTATGTCCATTAAGTGAATATCCTCGTCCGCAGTTTGTTAGAGACAGTTATATGTCCCTTAACGGACAGTGGCAGCTTGCCTTTGCAAGTGAGCCTAACTTGGAGCAGAAATATGACTACACAATCACTGTGCCGTTCTCTCCGGAATGTCCGTTGTCAGGTGTCAGCAGAGCCTTGGAGCATGGTGAATATTTAATATATCGCCGTGTTTTCTTCATTGATGATTCGTTCAATCGTGGCAGAATATTCATCAACTTCGGCGCTGTGGACCAGATTGCCACTGTTTATATTAACAATCGACCGGTTGGCACTCACCACGGTGGATACACACCATTCTCCTTTGAGATTACTCAATTTGTCAAAACCGGAGAAAATATTATCAATGTAGTTGTTCAGGATTTTTGTGAGGATAATCAGTATTCCCGCGGCAAGCAGAGAACCAAGCGTGGCGGTATATGGTATTCTCCCCAAAGCGGTATTTGGCAGTCCGTATGGCTTGAGTCCACTCCTATGGATTATATCAAGTCAGTGCACATTACACCTGATTATGACAAATCAACGGTTTCCTTTGATTTTGGCGAAAATATCAGCGTCCAAAAGTTAATATATGACGGGGATAATATAATAGCTGATACAACCGATAACACCGTATATATAGACAATTTTAAGAGTTGGTCGCCTGAGTCACCGTTCCTGTATCGTGTTGTGTTTAAGTATGGCAGTGACAAGGTGTCATCATATTTTGGTATGCGTAAGTTCTCCACAGATGTTGTGGATGGAATACCCAGATTTATGCTTAATAATAAGCCGTATTTTCTTAACGGTCTGCTGGACCAGGGATATTATCCCGATGGATTTCTAACCCCACCTGCAAATGAGGCTATGGATTACGATGTAACGCAGGTCAAGTCCTGGGGATTCAATACTCTGCGCAAGCATATTAAGATTGAGCCTATGCTGTGGTACCACTATTGTGATGTCAACGGTATTATTGTCATCCAGGATATGGTTAATGGCGGTGGCAATTATGGACCGGAGGTGTCGGTGCTTCCGTTTATCGGTATCAATTTGGATGATACAAAGTATAAGATATTTCACCGTACAGACGCCAATGCCCGTGAACTTTATTATACCGAATTACAGGAGATGTTGGATGCGCTGTATAATGTTCCATCCATTGCTATGTGGGTGCCATTTAACGAGGGTTGGGGACAATTTGATAGCGTAAAGGTGTATGAGCTTATCAAGAAGTATGACTCCGCCAGAATTGTGGACACCACCTCCGGTTGGCACGACAGGGGAGCTACTGATGTAATATCCAAGCATATCTACTTTACTCCCATTATTGTTAAGTCGGGAGATAGACCTTGGTTTCTGTCAGAGTTTGGCGGTCTGTCCACCAGAATAAAGGGTCACACATTCAATGACAGGATGTTTGGCTACAAGGTGTATTCTGACACAAAATCTCTTACAAAGGCTTATGCACGATTATTCAGCAGAAGCATTATTGCCCAAATAGGCAAGGGGTTGTCGGGCACAATCTATACCCAGGTAACCGATGTAGAGGACGAGCTTAACGGTATTATGACCTATGACCGCAAGGTGCAAAAAATTAACACCGATGTACTAAAATCTATTAATGAAAGGATAAAAATATAATGAAAGCAGTTATCAAAACCAATATGGGCGATATGTCCTTTGACCTGTACCCACAGTATGCGCCAAAAACAGTTGAGAACTTTGTTACCCATGCTAAGAATGGATACTATGATGGCCTTATTTTTCACCGTGTTATCAAGGACTTTATGATTCAGGGCGGTGACCCAACCGGTACCGGATGTGGCGGCGAGTCAATTTGGGGACGCAGTTTTGAGGACGAATTTTCAGTAGATGCTCGCAATTATTACGGCGCTCTGTCCATGGCTAACAGTGGTCCCAATACAAACGGCTCACAGTTCTTTATTGTTCAGGCAAAGGATGTTCCGCAAAATCTTATTGACCAGATGGAGCAGATTGGCGGCGACAGCTTTTCCGAGGGGGTTATTGCAACTTATAAGGATAAGGGCGGTACTCCATGGCTTGACTTCCATCATACTGTATTCGGTATGATTACCGATGGCACGGATACTCTGGAGGATATTGCTGCCGTACGTACAGGCATGGCTGACAAGCCGATACACGATGTTGTAATTGACACCATAGAAATTATTGAAGATTAATATTTTTTGACAAAAAATACTCCCTTAGTTGATTTATAATCAACGTAAAGGGGGTATTTTTATTATTGTCTATGTTGATGTGCTGTTTGTTATCAATTTTTTTATTACCTTCTTTTTGCTGCAGATTACTGCAAAACTATGCAAGAGACCCGGTAATGCTGTTCGATTTATACTAGCCTCATCTGTTGGTGGGTTGTATTCATTGATTATTTTGTTGGATGACATAAACGAGCTCCTGTTGTCCCTGTCTAAGATTGTTGCGTGTATTGTTATTGTTTCTATAGGCTTTTCATTTTCCAGATTGCGTTCTTTTTTGATGACAGTGGGTATTTTTCTTTTTTCTAATTACATAATGTTGGGAATAATAGTCGGACTGTATTATTTGTCCAAAAGTCAACATATTGTTGTGCGTAATTCTTCGGTGTATCTGGATATTAGCGCCAGAGGGTTGGTTGTTGCATCATTCCTTGCATACATAGTGTCCACTGTTGTTATAAGGGTGCATAGTCGTGTACTGTCAAAGAAAGAGGTTTACACTCTGGTTGTTTCCAACAAAGGCAGGGAGGCGACTTTTGTGGCTATGCTGGACACAGGTAATAAGCTGCGAGAACCCTTTTCTAATTCTCCGGTTATTATTGTGGACAGCCTCAAAGGTAAGCCACTGGTTGGCGAACAGACTAGAGTTGTACCGGTTAATACAGTATCGGGCAGTACTCTGCTGCAATCCTTTAAGCCGGACAAAATAATACTCAAGTCTTCTGCCGGACAGGAGGTGATAGACAATGCCTATGTTGCCTTGAGTGATGATATAAATGACAATATGTATTCTGCAATTATTAATCCCGATATTCTATCTGTGTGAGGTGCTATATGTTACAAAAAATATTATTGATTTTATACGAAAAGCTGTTCAATTTTAATTACTGTCACTATATAAACGGACCGGAAACCCTACCGCCTCCCTTAACAAAAGAGGAGGAGGATACCATAATCGCCCAGCTAAAAGATGGTAATGAGGAAAATCGACATTTGTTGGTAACTCACAATCTGCGATTGGTTGTATATATCGCAAAAAAGTTTGAGTCCCCAACAGCATCAACCGAGGATTTGGTATCCATAGGCACTATCGGACTGATGAAGGCTGTGCGTACCTTTGACCCTGATAAAAATTTTAAATTGGCAACCTATGCCTCCCGTTGTATCGAAAACGAAATACTGATGTATTTGCGAAAAACCAGCAACAGCAAGGCAGAGCTATCCTTTGATGAGCCGTTGTCGGTGGATTGGGACGGCAATGAGTTAACTCTAAGGGATGTGCTTGGCAGTGAGCCGGACGAGATTAGCCAGTCCATTGAGTATGAGGACGAAAAGCGTTTGCTAATGCAGGTTGTGGACTCCTTGTCCAGTAAGGAAAAATACATAATGAGACTTCGTTTTGGACTTTATGATACCCAGCCGTTGACCCAAAAACAATTGGCAGACAGGATGGGTATATCTCAGTCATATATTTCTCGACTGGAAAAACGAATTCTCAAAAAAATAAGAGTTGAAATGGAAAGGCAAACAATAGGTAATTGCTGAATGTTTTTTGGTCAAAATTAACTATTTATAATGCACAAATAAAATAATATTTTATTATTTTAATATTGACTATTATCCTCATATATTTTATAATAGAGTCCTAGAAAGGGCGTGCATTATGACTATTCTAGTAAAAGACGCTTCTGTTTATACAGGAGCCGGATTTGACAAGTTAGATATACTTATCAAGAATTCTTTTATTGATACTATCGGTACCTCCATTCCTTCTGATGGAGTAGATATTGTTTTTAATGCACAGGATAAGTATTTGATTCCAGGCTTTGTAGATGTACATGTTCATCTTAGAGAGCCTGGTTTTTGTTATAAAGAGACTATTGCATCAGGCACTAAAGCCTGTGCAGCCGGTGGCTACACTGCCGTGTGTCCTATGCCCAACCTTAATCCTGTGCCTGATTGTGTAGAGAATATAAAGATAGAACAGGACATTATTGACCGAGACGCTGTTATCAATGTTTATCCCTTTGCATCCATTACCAAGGGCCGCAAGGGAAGTGGCGAGTTGGTAGACTTTGAGTCGCTTAAGGATTTGGCTGTTGGCTTTTCTGACGACGGCACCGGTGTACAGGATGATGCTGTTATGGAACAGGCTATGACAGAGTGTGCCAAATTAGGCAAGATTATCTCTGCTCACTGCGAGGTAAACGACCTGCTGAGGGGCGGATATATCCACGATGGCGAGTATTGTCGTCAGCACGGTCATAAGGGCATTTGCTCTGCCAGTGAGTATCAGCAGATAGAAAGAGATTGTCAGTTGGCAAAAAAGACCGGCGTGCAGTACCATGTCTGCCACATATCCACCAAGGAGAGTGTGGATATTATCCGCAAGGCGAAGGCCGAGGGAGTCAAGGTTACCTGCGAGACCGGACCTCATTACCTAACAATGTGCGATATGGATTTGCAGGAGGACGGCAGATTCAAGATGAATCCACCGATTCGCAGCAATGAGGACAAGCTGGCGTTGATTGAGGGAATTATTGACGGCACCATTGATGTGATTGCTACCGACCACGCTCCTCACAGTGCCGAAGAAAAGGCAAAAGGCCTTGCAGACTCCGCCATGGGAGTTGTGGGAGTTGAGACTGCTTTTGCAGTAATGTACACTAAACTGGTAAAAACCGGGGTAATCTCACTGGAAAAGTTGATTGAACTTATGAGTATTAACCCAAGAAGAATTTTCAATTTGACCGGTGGCGAAATAAAAGTTGGCGCTGTTGCCGACCTGGCACTGCTGGATTTGGAAAGAGAATGGGTGGTAAATCCCGACGAGTTTTTGTCCAAAGGCAGGGCAACTCCTTTTGAGGGATGGTCGCTGGTAGGCAAAAATGTATTGACAATATGCAAGGGGGAGACAGTATATGAAGCCTTATGATAAAAAGATAATTCTGGAGAACGGCAAGGAGTTTTACGGTTATGGCTTTGGCTCAAATAAGCAATCCATTAATGAGATAGTATTCAACACCTCTATGGTGGGTTACCAGGAGATTATTTCCGACCCATCCTATACCGACCAAATGGTATGTATGACATATCCGCTTATCGGCAACTACGGTATGGCCGACGATGACTACGAGACCAGAGTACCCACCATGGGTGGCCTTATTGTTAGAGAATATAATGACTTACCATCCAACTTTAGATATACCAAGACATTGTCCGAGGTATTGGATGAGTATGATATTCCCGGTATCAGCGGTGTGGACACTCGTATGATTACTCGTATTATTCGTGATGAGGGTAGCCAAAAGGTAATGATTTGCAATGCCCATAAGGACTATGACGAGGCTATGGCAGAGTTACAGGAATACAAGATTCCTACAGATATGGTATCCCGTGTATCCTGTAAAAAACGCTGGTACTCCCGTACCCCTAACCACAAATTCGATGTTGTGGCAATCGACTGTGGTATCAAATTGAACATTATTCGCAAGCTTAACGAAAAGGGCTGTAATGTTACGGTTGTACCTTATGACATAACTGCCGACGAGATTATGAAGATGCAGCCGGACGGATTGTTCTTATCCAATGGTCCAGGCAACCCGGAGGATGTACAGACGGTTATCAATGTGGTTAAAGAACTTAAGGGCAAATTGCCAATCTTTGGTATATGCCTTGGCCACCAAATGATTTCCCTGGCATTGGGCGCAAAAACCTTTAAGATGAAATTCGGTCACAGAGGCGGCAATCACCCGGTTATGAATTTGGAGAACGGCAAGATTGAGATTACATCACAAAATCATTCATACGCCGTTGATGTTAATTCCTTGGAGGGTACTGAGCTCACACTGACCCACAAGAATTTGCTGGATGATACGGCAGAGGGTGTTGAGTCTGCGGAGAACAAGCTGTTTTCTGTACAGTACCATCCGGAATCTGCACCGGGTCCGCAGGATAGCTCCTATTTATTTGACAAATTTATTGATTTGATGGCAAAGGAGGGTTAAGATATGCCAAAGCGTACTGATATACATAAGGTTTTAGTTATCGGTTCCGGTCCTATCGTTATTGGACAGGCTGCTGAGTTTGACTATTCCGGCACTCAGGCATGTCTTGCCTTGAGAGAAGAGGGCTATGAGGTTGTGCTTATCAACTCCAACCCTGCCACAATTATGACCGATACCGATATTGCCGACAAGGTGTATATGGAACCACTGAATTTGGAGTATGTTGCCCGCATCATCCGTCACGAAAGACCCGACGCAATTCTGCCGTCACTGGGTGGACAGACCGGTCTTAATCTGGCCGTACAGCTGGCAAAGAAGGGTATTTTGCAGGAATGTGATGTTGAGATTCTTGGTACAAATTTTGAAGCAATCGAGCGTGCAGAGGACAGAGAGTTGTTTAAGTCCCTGTGCGAAAAATTGGGCGAGCCTGTTCTTCCATCCGAAATTGCCAATACCCTTGAGGAGGGACTAAAGGCAGCTTCCGATATTGGCTATCCTGTAGTACTTCGCCCTGCTTTTACCTTAGGCGGTACAGGCGGCGGCTTTGCGGATAACGAGGATGAGTGCCGTATTATGCTGAAGAACGCACTTGCTCTCTCACCGGTGCATCAGGTACTTGTAGAAAAATCCATAAAGGGATATAAAGAAATTGAATATGAGGTAATGCGTGACGCAAACGACACTGCAATAACCATCTGTAATATGGAGAATATAGACCCTGTCGGTGTTCACACCGGCGATAGCGTTGTTGTTGCTCCGTCCCAGACCCTTACCAACAAGGAATATCACATGCTCCGTGATTCTGCTTTGCGAATTATCAGAGAGCTAAAGATTGAGGGTGGCTGTAATGTACAGTTTGCACTTGACCCACATTCATTCCAATATTACCTTATTGAGGTAAATCCGAGAGTATCACGTTCATCAGCACTGGCCTCCAAGGCCTCCGGTTATCCAATTGCTCGTGTATCCGCAAAAATTGCTGTTGGTATGCGTCTGGACGAAATTCAGATTGCCAACACACCGGCATCCTTTGAACCCACCTTGGACTATGTTGTATCCAAGATTGCTCGATTCCCATTTGACAAATTTGCTGATGCCAACAACACCCTTAACACACAGATGAAGGCTACCGGTGAGGTCATGGCTATCGGCAGAACCATGGAGGAATCACTGCTCAAGGCTATCAGATCATTGGAAACAGGCGTGTGCCATCTGTATGACAAGAAGTTTGATACATATACTGCTCAGGAACTGCTGAAGTACATTATTGACGGTACTGATGACCGTCTGTTTGCTATTGCACAGCTTATTAGACTTAATGTGGACCTTAACCTAATCTATAATGCAACCAAGATTGATATGTTCTTCCTGGAGAAGTTTAAGAACATTGTAGATTTTGAGATGGTGCTTGCTGCCAATGTGGGCGATCTGGAAGTACTAAAGGATGCAAAGAAAATGGGCGTATCCGACAAATTTATCGGTATGCTGTGGAATATGAGCGAGGCAGACGTGTTCCACTTGCGTAAGGATAACAATATCTTCCCGGTTTACAAGATGATAGACACCTGCGCCAGTGAGTTTGACTCTTATGTGCCGTATTTCTATTCCACCTATGAGGAGGAAAACGAGTCCATAGTCAGCGACAAAAAGAAGATTATTGTACTTGGCTCCGGTCCTATCCGTATCGGTCAGGGCGTAGAATTTGACTACTCTACGGTACACGCAATTTGGTCCATTCGTGATGCCGGCTACGAGGCAATTATTATAAACAATAACCCGGAGACCGTATCAACCGACTACACCACATCGGACAAGCTTTATTTTGAGCCACTGACCGTTGAGGATGTTATGAATATTATTTGCCTGGAGAATCCTTTGGGAATTGTTGTTTCCCTTGGTGGACAGACGGCAATCAACCTTGCACCCCCTCTTGATGCTCTGGGTGTGCCTATCATTGGTACGGATGTTGAAGCAATTGATAGAGCAGAGAACAGAGACTCCTTTGAAAAAGTAATGACAGAGCTTGGCATCCCACAGCCAAAGGGACTTGCTGTAACTGATATTGAGGAGGGTGTTCGAGTAGCAGAGAATATTGGTTATCCGGTACTGGTTAGACCATCCTTTGTTCTTGGCGGCAGAGCAATGCAAATTGTTGCCAATGAGGAATCCCTGCGCCATTATCTGCAGACCGCAGTAGAAATCAACACCGAGCAGCCCGTATTGGTAGATAAGTACATTATGGGCAGGGAGCTTGAGGTTGACGCCATTTGCGACGGGGAGAATGTATTTGTGCCGGGTATTATGGAACACGTAGAGCGTACCGGCGTTCATTCCGGAGACAGTATCTCTGTATATCCTACCTTCTCTGTTAGTCAGGAGATTAAGGATAAGATACTTGACTATACAGTTAAATTAGGCAAGGCAATCGGTATTGTAGGCCTATACAATATCCAGTTTATCGCAGATGATAATGACGATGTTTATGTTATTGAGGTTAACCCTCGTTCATCCCGTACAGTACCGTTCTTAAGCAAAGCGACCTCTGTACCAATGGCTCACATTGCCACCCAGGTTATTTTGGGACATTCATTGAAAGAACAGGGATATACAGATGTTTACCCTGAAGAGAAGAAGCGCTGGTATGTCAAGGCGCCTGCATTCTCATTCAGTAAGCTGAAGGGTATGGACACCTATTTGTCCCCTGAGATGAAGTCCACAGGTGAGGCAATCGGCTATGACAAGTCCCTGACCCGTGCTTTGTACAAGGCAATTCAGGCGTCGGGTATGAATGTGGCTAACTATGGCACTGTTCTTGTTACCATTGCTGACAACGACAAGCCTACAGCATTGCCGCTTATCAAGAGATTTTATGACCTGGGATTCAATATTGAGGCTACCGAGGGTACTGCAAAGTACCTAAAGGAGCATAATATTCGCACCAGAGTTCGTCACAAGCTGACTGCTGATGACAGTGACGAGATTCTTATGGCACTGAGACAGGGTCATATCGCTTATGTAATCAACACAATTGACATCAATGCCGGTGACTCTCATTCCGACGGCAGCGAGATTAGGCGAGCAGCCGTTGACAATAATGTTACAATGTTTACATCCTTGGATACTGTCAAGGTGCTCCTTGATGTGCTGGAGGAGTTGACATTGGGCGTATCCACCATTGATGCGGAGTAATTTATGAATATGCAAAATTTTTATAAGATATTGTCCAATGAACCGTTGACTGCAACTGTCTACAAAATGGTTTTGCAGGGCGACACCGGTGCAATTACAGTGCCGGGTCAGTTCATTAATATTAAGCTGGAGGGCAAATTCCTTCGCCGTCCAATTTCTGTATGCGACTATGATGACACCACCATCACTATCATATATAAGGTTGTAGGTGAGGGTACGGAGCAAATGTCTGTTATGCAGCCCGGCCTGGTTCTGGATTGCCTTGTAGGTCTTGGTAACGGCTACGATATTACTAAATCAAAAAAGCCGCTTCTTGTAGGCGGTGGCGTAGGCGTTCCACCTATGTATAATTTGGCAAAGACATTAATTTCCAATGGCCAAAAGCCCATGATTGTCCTGGGCTTTAACACAGCCGACGAGGTGTTTTATGCTCACGAATTTGAGGCGCTGGGAATTGATGTTTTTGTTACCACAGTGGACGGTACAATGGGTATTAAGGGATTTGTTACCGACGCCATTAAGGACTTGGACTACGATTATTTTTATACCTGTGGTCCACTGCCTATGTTCAAGGCATTGTACAATGCAACCACTGTTTCGGGTCAGTTCAGCTTTGAGGAACGTATGGGCTGCGGTTTCGGCGCTTGTATGGGATGCTCCTGCAAGACAAAGTACGGCAACAAGCGTATCTGCAAAGATGGACCGGTGCTGGTAAAGGAGGAAATTATATGGTAGATTTGTCTGTTAATCTTGCCGGTATGCAGATGGATAATCCCATTGTACCTGCCTCCGGTACATTCGGCTTTGGCAGTGAGTTCAAAGATTTGTACGACATCAATATTCTCGGTTCATTTTCGTTCAAGGGTACTACAAGGGACGCCAGATTCGGCAATCCCACACCTCGTATCGCCGAGTGCAAAAACGGTATGATTAATGCCGTCGGCCTGCAAAATCCCGGCGTTGACCATGTTATCAGCCACGAGCTGGTAGAAATGAAAAAGTACTTTAACAAAAAGGTAATCGCCAACGTGTCCGGATTTAGTGTTGAGGACTATGCCTACACCTGCGAAAAGCTAGACAAGGAAGACCAGGTAGGCATACTTGAGGTGAATGTATCCTGCCCCAATGTTCACGGTGGCGGTATGTCCTTTGGTACCCAACCGGACTGTGCCGCAGAGGTTACCAAAGCCGTAAAGACTGTTACCACAAAGCCTGTCTTTATAAAGCTGTCACCTAATGTTACCGATATTGTGGCTATCGCAAAGGCTTGTGAGGAGGCAGGTGCCGACGGTATTTGCCTAATTAACACAATGCTGGGTATGCGTATTGACATCAATCGTCGTCAGCCGGTGATTGCCAACAAGATGGGAGGATTTAGCGGTGACGCTATTTTCCCTGTGGCTGTGCGTATGGTATATCAGGTGTCCAAGGCGTGCAATATACCTGTTATGGGTTGTGGCGGCGTCAGCACTGCAAGGGATGTTATTGAGATGATGATGGCAGGCGCAACTGCCGTACAGGTGGGAGCAGCTAATCTTGTAAATCCCTATGTATGTAAGGAGATAATTGGGGCTCTGCCACAGGAGTGTCAGCGCCTTGGTATAGATAAAATAAGTGATATTATAGGAGTGATTGATTAATGGGTAAGGATGTTATTATCGCCTGTGACTTTGCCGGTGCAGAGCAGACCTTTGCTTTTCTGGACAAGTTCCGGGACGAAAAGCCTTTTGTTAAGATTGGTATGGAACTTTTTTATGCAGAGGGACCGCAAATTGTTAGAGAAATTAAGAGCAGGGGACACAAGATTTTTCTTGACCTAAAGCTTCACGATATTCCTAATACAGTAAAAAAATCAATGGCTGTGTTGTCCAAGCTTGATGTGGATATGACCAATCTACACGCTGCCGGAACTATTGATATGATGAAAGCTGCTGTTAATGGACTCACCCGTGAGGACGGCACCAGACCACTGCTGATTGCTGTTACACAGCTCACCTCCACCAGCGAGGAGAGAATGCAAAATGAACTGCTGATTAACGCCTCAATCAACGACACTATTGTCAAGTATGCCCAGAATGCAAAGGAGGCAGGACTTGACGGCGTTGTTTGCTCACCGCTGGAGGCAGGTATGGTTAAGGACGCTTGCGGCATGGAATTTATGACAGTGACTCCCGGAGTTCGATTTGCCGACGGAGATGTTGGTGACCAGGTACGAGTTACCACTCCTGCCAAAGCGCGAGAGATTGGCTCTGATTATATTGTAGTGGGCAGACCTATCACTGCTGCCGATGACCCGGTTGCTGCATACAGAAGATGTGTTAAGGAATTTGTAGGAGAGTAATTATGGAAGAATATAAGAGAGAATTTATTCAGTTTTTAGAGAGCGCAGGAGTGCTGAAATTTGGCGATTTTACTGCAAAAAGCGGCAGAAAAATACCTTACTTCATCAACGCCGGTGACATCAAGACCGGCGAGCAAATCCAAAAGCTGGGCGAGTTTTATGCAAAGGCATATAATGAAAAGCTTGGAAATAAAGAGGCAGTGCTTTACGGCCCTGCATACAAGGGAATTCCTATTGCTGTGTCTGTTGCAGTAGCGCTGGCTCGCAACGGACTGGATGTACCGTTTTTCTTCAATCGTAAAGAAGAAAAGGACCATGGTGAGGGCGGCGTATTTGTTGGCTACACCCCAAAGAACGGCGAAGATATTGTTATAGTAGAGGATGTTATAACTGCCGGTACTGCAATTAGAGAGAGTATGAGTATTCTCTCAGGTCTTGACAGCAAGGTTGCTGCCGTATTTGTTATGGTTGACCGCAAGGAAAAGGGCCGTACCGAAAAGTCAGCAATGGCTGAGGTTGGCGAGGAATACGGCTTCCCGGTATATTCTGTTGTTGATGTGTATGACATTATTGAGTATCTTGAGGAAGACGAATCAAACAGAGAGAATGTAGAGCGTATCAAGAAGTATCTTGAGGTTAACGGAGCAAAGGACTAATATATGCGACATTTATTGGATACCACGGATTTGTCACTGCAAGAGATTGACGAGATGATTACTCTTGCTATTGATATAATCGAGAATAAAGACAAGTATGCACATTATTGCCAAGGCAAAAAATTGGCTACATTGTTTTTTGAGCCCAGCACCCGTACCCGCTTGTCATTTACTGCAGCTATGTATGAGTTGGGCGGCCATGTACTTGGTTTTGATGATGCCGGCTCATCATCAGCCACCAAGGGGGAGTCAGTGGAGGATACTGTGCGTATGGCCGGTTGTTATGCAGATATTATCGCCATGCGTCATCCACTGGAGGGCGCGCCAAGGGTGGGTGCATATCGTTCTACTGTGCCTATTATTAACGCAGGCGACGGTGGTCACGCACACCCAACCCAGACACTCACCGACCTGCTGACTATCTATAGAGAAAAGGGTACCTTTGACAACCTTACCATTGGTCTGTGCGGTGATTTGAAATTTGGCAGAACAGTCCATTCTCTTATTAAAGCAATGTGCAGATACAAGAATGTTCGTTTTGCACTGATTGCACCCAAGGAATTGCAGGTTCCCGACTACATTATCAGTGATGTGTTGGAGCCCAGCGGATGCAAGTATGCCCAGGTTGAGACTATGGAGGCTGTTATGCCCGACCTTGATGTGCTGTATATGACCCGTATTCAGCGTGAACGCTTTTTCTCAGAAGAAGAGTACCTAAAGCACAAGGACGCCTTTATTCTTGACAAAAAGAAATTGTGGAATGCAAAGCAGGATTTGACTATCATGCACCCATTACCCAGAGTTAACGAGATTAGCACTGATGTGGATGACGACCCTCGTGCAAAGTATTTTGTACAGGCACTTAACGGCAAGTACATTCGTATGGCACTTATCATCAAATTACTGGAGTGGGGAGGTATGATGTAATGAATATTGATTCTATCGAGAACGGTTATGTTATCGACCATATTCCTGCCGGAGAGGGTATGCGTGTGTATAACGACCTGCGGCTTAACAAGTTGGATTGCCAGGTGGCTATTATCACCAACGCCAAATCCTCAAAAAACAAAATCAAGGATATTATCAAAATTAACACCCTCATTGACCTTGACCTGGATGTAATCGCCTATATCGCCCCAAACGCAACGGTTAATGTTATCAAGAACAGCATCAGGGTGGAAAAAAAGAAGCTTACCCCTCCGGATAAGCTGGTTAATATTATCAAATGTCCCAACCCTCGTTGCATCTGCAATAACGAGAATATCGACCATATTTTCAAGCGTACCGACAACAAAGGCACATTTCGTTGCCTTTACTGCGAGACAAAGGCTATATAATAAAAAACTCCCAATCGGGAGTTTTTTTATTATTCTGTTTTTTCTTTTACAAATGCGATTACTTTTTCTTTATCCTCGCCTAACTGTGAATAAGGCACTATGATGGCAGTTTGTGAATTAATATATAAAATCATTGCGTCATCATAGTAGTTTACTCTCTCAAGTTGCTCATATCTTGCACGAATAACAGCGCGTTCGGACTCATCAATTACCATGTCGTCACCAAATTCTACCACGCTGTGTTCACTATAGGGCAGCTTGCCATCTGCTTTTTGCAGCTTTATACTAAGCTTTGCTGTCACTTTATTCATTTTAGGAATTACGAAAATGATGTATAACGGTGTTAATATAGCTATCAAAATTGTAGTTGCAATCGGTACTGTAATAGATTGGCCGGAATACGATGCGATTACAAAGAAACCTATGCAAAACAGTAGGCATAGTACGATTATCATTATCGTTAATGCTTTGTTTAATCGCTTGCCGAGATTAGAAGAATTAAGGTGTCTAATATTGAAATTAATATAGTCCTGTTCTGTAATAGTAATGTTGTACTTCATACTATTCTCCTTGGTGTACTAGCAATGGTGATTGGTAGTTATGTTGCAATAATATGCCACTGCTTCCTATTTTATTTTTACTATTGTTTTTGAGTGCTTGTCGTATGTAACAAAATATCGCATATTTTTGCAGAATTGTTGATTCTTGAATATTTTGTGGTGGGTGATGGGGTCCATCTTTAGGGTGTAAACCTTTCCGTATTTGTCCTTAAAGGTGTATTGCTTGTCAAAAATTTTGTTGTTTTTAACCTGGGACACAAAGGTGATTCTGGAGGTTACATACTCCGGCTCCTCAATCTTAGCGCAGCTAATACCTGAGTAAACCAATAGTGAGACTGAAATCAGCAGTGCCACAACACCCTCAAGCTTTTTTGATTGGCCATTGCGTAGCAGTATTATTCCAAGTAGTAGCAAAACAACTCCTACTGCGATGATTAGTATATATTTTAGCCATATTGCTGTGGTGTACATAGTGTTTTTCTCCTTTTTTGAGTATAATATATACACATTATACAATAATTTTGTATGTAATTCAAGCAATATTTGTTAATTTTTTATCATTAATATGCACATATTAGTCAAATTTGCGTATTTTTTGGTACATTTTTGGTAAAAAATAATATATATTTAGCAGAAAAATTTTATTCTTGACAAACTATCGCATATTGGTTATAATACTATTCGGTCACAGATGGCCCGGTAGTTCAGCTGGTTAGAACGCCAGCCTGTCACGCTGGAGGTCGACGGTTCGAGCCCGTTCCGGGTCGCCATCATTGCTGATATAGCTCAGTAGGTAGAGTGCATCCTTGGTAAGGATGAGGTCACCGGTTCAAATCCGGTTATCAGCTCCAAAAAAGGACAACACGGATTTTTCGTGTTGTTCTTTTTTTATATAATAAAATACGGATTTGAACCGGTGAAAGCTGCTCCAAATCTTTGATTTGGGAGAAACAGTCCGGTGGACTGTTTCGTAGCAGGTTGGTTTCTTTTAAAAATCCGGTTATCAGCTCCAATGAAGAAAGCAGTGCTTCGGTACTGCTTTTTTTCGTTCAATAAGATTTGAACCGAGTTATGATCGATGTTTCTCTATTCATACAAATTTTCCTTATCTAAACCTTTTTCCAAACCGCTCATACCAACAACCCTTGGCTACTTATTTGTTGCCATAATAGTTGTTGCATTTATATTGCCTAAATGAGCATAAAAATGCCGCATTTGACCTATCATACACTCTAATCGGTTATGCTTGTATCCTTTAGGATTGGTATATAAATCTTCGTCTGTCAGGCTGTCAAGATAGTTCAATATTTTCAGCCTGACATCTTCAAAATAGGACAAAAGCTCTTCTCTTGATAACGTTTTGCTACACATATAATCTAAGCTGTTCAAGCCTTCCTCGTGAAAGCTTGGCTCGTCATATTCCAAAGGATTGATAAACCATTGGTCGCAAGAATGAAGTGTATGATAACAATGCTTCCAAATAGGCATATCGCACAATATGTAATCCATATCACAAGTAACTAATGTAACATAAAAATTGTGAAACATTATTTCCGTACTATCTCTAATTACTTTTATTAATTCGTTTTTCATATTTATTTCCTCTCATATAATTCGTTGATGTTCTTAAACTCGTTACTAATTATGTTTTGTGTTATATATTTACCGTTTTTCCAATAGCATTTTTCAGCACACGAATTATCATCAATAGTTAATATTCTGTACTGATTATCAACAACCTCCAATGCGGAATAATCAAGCTGAACAGCAGGTATTTTATATGTTCGTTTCATCATTTGTTTGACAGATTTGATTCTTTCAGGCTCTTTTACTATGTGTGGTGCAAACAAAATATGTATCAGTCCAAGTCCCGATACTCTGATAATTTGATTTGAATTTGACGAAGTTTTTCTTGAATCGGAATTACCGTAATCGCACCAGCAAATTCCTCCTGCACTGACACCGCACAAAACCTTATCCTCGTTATAAGCTTCAATTAGCATCTCATTAATGCCGTAAAGCTTAAACAATCTAATCAGCTTGTATGTATTTCCACCACCAACATAGATAATATCAGCTTTCTTGATTTTGCTACTTGTTATATTTTTATCCTTGATTTCTTCATATCGCAAATAGTCTGTTGGACAGCCATACATGCCGTGATAGATTCCGTCCATCACCTCAAAATAGTAATCGGAATATTTATTAGCCAAACCAATAAAAAGGAAGTTAGGGTTTTGCTTTCCTGTAAGCCTAATTATTTCTTTATCAAAAGGTGCCGTTTCATATTTTGTGTTGTTGTGTCCGTTTTCTCCGCCACCTATTGCTACAATCTTTCCCATAAACTAATACTCCAATGTATAGCATTTTGTCTTAAATGTTTGGTTACCGTCTGTTTTTGTATATTCTCCGTAGTGGCTGAATTTCAATCCGCACTTTTCCATAACCCTGCCGGAACGCGGATTGTCTATTGCGTGGTATGAACAGATTTTATCTACACCTAATTCATTATGCACAAAGTCAATTATTGCTTTCATAGCTTCGGTGCAATAGCCTTTGTGCCAATAATCGTAGTGCAGATTATATCCCATACCCCAATAACCGTCCATTTTATCACTAGGACCGATACCGCCTGTGCCGATAACCTTGTTTTCTTCTTTCAAAACAAATGCCCAGTTCCATTCCTTTTCATCAACAAGCGTTGATTTTATCCAATCAATAGTTTGACTTATATCCGTTACTGTCGGATAGGACATAAATTTTGTAACTCTTTCGTCGCTGTTCCAAGAAAAGCAAGCTTCTGCATCATCAAGCGTTATAGGTCTTAATATCAATCTTTCAGTTTCTAATATTGGTTCCTTATTCATTTTAATTTTCCTCTCGTGATTAATACATTTTGTTACTACTTTTGTTTTCTTTAAATTCCGGAATAAGATTAAATCTATCAATAATCATTTGTGCAACCTCTGTGGAAGAAAGGTTTTCATTATTGATTTTTATATGATTTTTAAACCAACACTCACCCTCGTTAGTGTTCATACGATACTTTTCCTGTGAGGTAAGAAGATTTCGTCTGCTCCATTCTAAATCTTGCTTTGATTTCTTCTTTTCCAATCTGTTTGGAGTTGTATTCCTTTTTAAACGAGTATCTACACTTGCTGACAACTCTACAAAATAGAAAGTTCCGCCAGTTTGTTCAAATTTTGATCTTATCTCATTCAAGTAATCTAATTCTTTACTATCATTAAAATCAACCTTAATTGTAAAAATCATGCTTTCATTATATTTTACTGCTGTATCAAAGGCTGCCATTCTGATTAACTTATTAAATTCCTTTTGTGCAGTTGTAGCAAAACCAAAGATTTTATCGGATACCTCGATTGAATCGTGATTAATCATTAAGTTATATCCAATCTTTTCTTTTAATGCTTCTGCAACAGTCATCTTGCCAACCGCTATCGGTCCGGTAATTACTACTAAATTTGCCATTTCAATACCTCCTGTTATTATAATTTGTCAAATGTTAATATCATTTTATAAAACTTGCCATATTCATCGGTTGTTGTTTCATATATTTTAAAGCCAAATTTTTTATAAATGTGGATTGCGTTTTTATTATCGGTATCAACACCAACGGTGATTTGTTGATACCCTTTTTCTTTGCATAGGGCAATCATGTACTTTAGTAATTTCTGACCTATACCTTTGTTACGGTATTCCTTCTTCACAATCAATCTTGATAGATATACCTTTGCATTTTCTTTAGTGTATTCGCCATAATCATAAACCAAATCACAGCTTGCTATGTATTTATCTTTGTATTTCATTAAGTAAGCATCACGATTACCGCAAGCAATTTGCTCCTTGAATTGCTCTGTGAAAGAACAGTTTTTCATATCCCAAACACTATTGCTTTTATTGTATTCATCTAATCCTATTTTTTCAATTGTGTAATCTATCATAGCTTCTTCCATTCTTCTTTTGTTAGCTTATAGCAGATTATAGGAATACCATCGACCTCTGTTAAACCTCTAACCGAATAAGTTTTGGATTCCTTGCACGGTATTTCCTTCATTCCGATTTTTTGCATAACTCTGCCGGAGCCGATGTTTTCTTCTGCATATTCTGCCTCTAACGCTTCAATACCGATTTGCGAAAACATATAATCTCTAACGGCTGTTGCGGCTTCTGTCATTATGCCCTTGTTCCAATACTCGCTATCTATTTGCCAGCCTATCATTGCTGTTGTGTCAACAATTTTTACTATTTCAATATTACCGATAACCCTATCGTTATATACTATTGCCCAATGATATTTATCACCGTTTGCATATTCGTCCGCCCACATTTTGCAGACGGATTTTGTTTCATCAATGCTTTTATGAGCCGACCAAGTAACATATCTTGCTACTTCTTCTTTAGTTGTATATCGGAACATATCAATGTAATCATCGTATCTAATCTTTCGTAGCATCAGTCTTTCGGTATAAATAGTTTGTGTTCCTTTGTGATTTAACATATAAATCCCTCCTAAAATAAAATTACCCGTTGATGATATGCTCATCAACGGGTTGCAATTATGATATGATAATATCTACACCGAAAATGAACATAGTAGAGCAAGTCCATACGCAGGGCGCATAGACTTTGTATCTCTGTTAAGTTCATAAACAGATGTAAACATAGTATAATTTCCTTTCAAAATTTGAATACATACTAACACTAAATGCAGTAATTGTCAAATTTTTTCAGCAAATTTATCTTATCCTGTCAATAACTGCTTGTGCCTTTTTGTAGATTGCGTTGGTATCAATGCCGACGAATTCGCCGTTATTATACAGTATTCTGCCGTTAATCATAGTCATTTTGATTACATCCTTGCCACCGCTGTACACAATATTCTTTGTGATGTTATTGACAGGTTGCATGCTGGGTCTGTGCATATCTATTACTATCAAATCCGCTTTTTTGCCCACATCTATTACATCGCAATCGCTGAGCCCCATACAGTGTGCAGAGCCTACTGTGGCCATCTTTAGTATTCGGTTTGCATCGGTGGAGGCTGCATCACGGTCATTCAGCTTTTGTGTAGCAGCAATTAGGAACATTTCGCGGAACATATCCAGCGCGTTGTTACTGCTGGGTCCGTCAGTGCCTATTGCCAGATTGATTCCTTTGTTAATCATTTTTGATACAGGTGCAATTCCCGATGCAAGCTTGCAGTTTGAACCGGCATTGATGATAGCATACACGCCCCGATTCTTGTATATTTCCAAGTCTTTGTCATCCACCCATACAGAGTGGTATGCACCTCCGCCATAGTTCCATATACCCAAATTGTCAAACAGTTGGGTAGGGGACATACTATATTTCTCGATACAGTCCTTTACTTCGCTTTCTGTTTCGCTGGAGTGCATAAATACAGGCGCTTTGTACTTGTTTGCAAGGTGAGCAACACCCTCCATTAGTTCCATGGATGTTGTGTATTCCGCATGAAAGCCTAGCTTATAGCTAATAAGAGGGTGGTAGCTGTTGAATTTGTTGTAATATTCCTCCAGCTTGCCCAAATCTTCCTTAAAGTTATTGAGCCCACAGGTCATTACAGTCCTAAATCCAAAGTCAACGCTTGCTCTTGCCATTGCTTCGGGAAAGTAGTACATATCGAAGCAGGCAGTGATACCGGATGTTAGATACTCCAGGAATGCCAATTGGGACAAAACATAAATATCCTCATCAACCAGTTTAGCCTCCAGTGGGAATATCATATCGTACAGCCATGGCTGTAAAGGTAGGTCATCGGCAAAGGACCTGGCAAATGTCATTGCAGAGTGAGTATGTGCGTTTTTGAAGGACGGCATCAGCAGATCACCCTTTAGGTCATATACTCTGTCGGCTTGTAGGTCGCTGTTGCCAACGGCAACAATACAATCACCGTCAACATATACATCCTCATTTGTAATTTCAAAATCCTTGTTTAACACAAGTCCGTTAGTAAACTTAATCATTTTTTATCCTCATTAGGTTTTTTGTATATGGTGCTTTGATTATGCCCTTGTCAGTTATGATGGCAGTAATCAAATTGTTGTCTGTTACATCGAATGCAGGGTTGTAGCATTTTGTTTGTGGCAATGCCATATTTTGGGTGTACCACATTGATTTGATTTCCTCCGGGTCCCGTTCTTCTATAACAATGTCGTCACCGGTTGCACAAGTATAATCTATGGTGGAGTATGGCGCCAATACATAAAACGGTATGCCGTAATGCTTTGCAAGTATTGCCACACCGCTTGTTCCTACTTTGTTGGCAGTGTCTCCGTTTGCTGCAATCCTATCAGCACCCACCAGCACAGCGTTGATTTTGCCCTGCTTCATAACAATACTGGCCATATTGTCGCATATCAGCGTTACATCACAGCCGGCTTTTTCTAATTCGTAGCTGGTGAGTCTTGCACCTTGCAGCAACGGCCTTGTTTCGTCGGTGTAAATATGAAAATCATATCCTCGCTCTTTACCCAATAGCAAGGGACCCAGTCCTGTTCCGTATTCACTGGTAGCCAGCGCTCCTGCGTTGCAGTGGGTGAGTATTCCGTCACCGTCATTGAGTAAGGACAGTCCGTATTCGCTGATTCTCTTGCACATTGAAATGTCCTCATTATGGATTGCTATAGCTTCATCAATCAGCGATTTGCCCTCGTTATATGCCTTAAGCATTCTGTCCGTTGCCCAGGACAGATTGACTGCCGTAGGTCGAGCCGAGTCCAAATACTGCTTAAGCATAGCTTTGTCACCGTCTATCAGTGCCATACCGTATGCAGCAAATATTCCTATTGCAGGAGCGCCACGCACCTGCAATTTTTTTATTGCATAGTAGTAGTCCTCCTTTGTTTTTGGCTCAACATATACCTCTTGGTTGGGCAACAGCGTTTGGTCAAGGAGCAACAACTTGCCGTCTTTGTAAATTATGTTTTTCATTATATATTCCTTACTATCTCGGTGATTAATGATTCAAATTGATTTTCAGATTGCCTTGCTGCTTCATTTACATCTTCGCCGCTCAGGGGCTTGTCCAATATGCCACAAGCCAAATTTGCTATCATACTGATACCGGCAACCCTCATTCCGCAATGATTTGCCGCGATTGACTCAATTACGGTACTCATACCGACAGCGTCTGCTCCAAGATTGGAAAGTGCTTTAATCTCTGCCGGGGATTCAAATTGCGGCCCCGTCAGTTGTGCATATACTCCTCGCTTTAGGTTAATTCCGATATTCATTGACGACTTGATTATGGTCTGTCGCAATTCTTTGTTGTATGCGTTGCTCATATCCGGAAATCTTGTTCCAACGGAGTCATCATTCTTGCCAATAAGTGGGGATGGTACGAACAAAGAAATATGGTCTTCAATAAGCATAAAGTCGCCTACACATAATTCTCTGTTTATGCCACCGGCAGCGTTGGTTAATATGATGGTGTCAACTCCCATTGCTTTTAGTAATCTGATGGGAGCAACTACCTGTTGCGGCGTATATCCCTCGTACAGATGCACTCTGCCATCCATAAGCACAACATCCTTGCCACCCAGTTCGCCAAAAACGAATCGACCGTTGTGACTGGGCGCAGTGGATACGGGCAACGTATTGATTTTACTGTAGCTGATGCACTTGGCATCCTGTACTTTGCTGACCAGACCTCCCAATCCCGAGCCTAATACAATAGCGATTTTAGGTTGGGTGGTTATCATTTCTTTTATTGCGATTGCCTCTTGTTGGTACATAGTATCACCTCATATTTACATTATAGTATCAAATAGTACAATAATCAAACCATTTTTATTTTTTTATATTGCATTATTGTGTATATTTTGTTATTATATTTTTGTTATATTCTTTTTGTTGGAAGGAATGATTTTATGAAAAAGCTTGTTTCTGTTATTGTAGCGTTTGCACTGGTTGTAACCTTTATGTTTGCACTGGCCGGATGCTCAAAAGGTGATACAAAATATGAACTTGTGATGATTACCGACGGCTCACCGATTACTGACGGCAACTATAACGAGAGCGCCTGGAATGGTGTTAAATCTTTCGGCGACGAAAATAATGTTACCTATCGCTACTATCAACCCGGTCTTAACGAAGATGACCAATTGGATAGCGAAATAATCAAGAGATATGTTAATCTTGCAATTGATAATGGTGCAAAGACAATAGTTCTTCCGGGCAAGGTGTTTGCTGATTATATTTGCGAGATTGCAGATGCTTGCAGCGAAATTAATTTTGTTCTTATTGATTCTCAACCTGTATGCTCCCACAATACACACAAGAATATAGCATCTGTTACATTTGACAATCTTCAGGCCGGTTATCTCGCCGGTTACTCTGCCGTAGCATTTGGTAACACAAAGCTGGGCTACTTTGGTGCTGACGACATGGTGTCCGGCAATTACGGTTCCGGATATGTACAGGGTGCAGCCAAGGCCGCCGACGAGAGCGGAACACCCGTTGTTCTTGATTATGCTAATTTTGATGATGATAACCTTAATTTTGATTATTCATTCACTGTCAAAGCAGTCTATACCAAGATTGAGGACTGTAAGGAAGATGTATTCAAGGTTAATGTAGTCAACGGCTACGGTACAGGTGCATATACCGATGGACAGAATGTTACCATCACAGCCTATCCACCTGAGGCAAACAAAGTGTTTGACCATTGGGAGGTTAAAAGCGATACTGAGGGCGTTTCTGACAAAAAGGTAAATATTTCTTCTAACAAAAAGGACAGTATGAATCTTTTGGTAGGTGATTGTGACTGTACTATCACTGCTGTATATAGCGATTGCGAGACTGTTCCTGTTACCATCAAGGGTGGCAATACCATTAATGCCCAAAAGGACAGCACAGTATGGGTTACTGCTCCTGTTGCCGAGAGTGGTAAGGTCTTTGACCATTGGGAATGTGCTGACGCAGACAAGGTAGCAGATATTAATTCTGGCAGTACAGAGGTTTCGGTAGAATCACAACCTATTGACCTTACTCCCGTATATGTTGATAGCCAATACCCAACATTCTATATTAGCGTTATTGACGGTACCGGCTCCGGCTCATACATTGCCGGTGACGAGGTGACTGTTACCGCCAATCCGCCACAGGATGGCTATATGTTCTATAAGTGGGAGAATGTTGACAATCAAGGCAAGCAAACAGGCATTGCTATGGATAACGAGTATGATTATTCCACAAAGTTCAGCATGGTGGACAGATATGCCGCTGTGGTTGAAGAAATGATTGACAACGGCACACAGGTAATATTTGCTGGCGGCAATCCTATGGCTGATGCGGTGTTTACTGCCAATAGCAACTTTGATTATCCTGTATATGGCTTTGGCTACGGCTATGACCAAAAGGATAGCAACAACTGCATTGCCAGCGTAGTCAATGACTATGGCGCTGCCGTTAAGATGGTGCTTTCCGATTACAAGGCAGGCAATGTGGTGGGCGATTGCTCAAACGGTTGCATTTATGTTACCAATATTAGCACTGACAAGAATGATGATAATTTCAATGCCGGTTATGCAAAGGTGTACAAGTCCCTTGCCGATGGCAAGCTGAAAATCAACCAACCCGACAAGACCGATAAAGCTTTGGCTAAGACAAAATGCCTGACAGTTAATTACTGGACAAAATAAATTTGGATAATAGAAATAACCACTGTGAGTCGATTCACAGTGGTTATTTTTTAATATTCTATTTCGCCGGTGTAGATTAGGTTACAATCACCGGACAGAGTAATACCGTCGTCGCTGTAGTTAACAAGCAAGTCGCCGCCACGCACCTTTACGGTGATGTCAGTATTCTTTTTGCAGTAGTTGTTTTCTACAGCCGCAACAACAGCAGCACAAGCACCTGTACCGCAGGCAAGGGTCTCGCCGTTGCCTCGCTCCCATACACGCATCTTGATGGTGTTGGAGTTGACAACCCTAACAAATTCGGTATTTATTCTGTCAGGGAACATATCATTGTTTTCAAATTTTGGACCAATCGCCTCTATGTCAATCTTATCAACATTGTCCACAAAGGTTACACAGTGAGGATTGCCCACATTGACGCAGGTAATATTGAACTCCTTGTCATCAATTTTTACATTTCTGCCAATAACTCTGTCACCGTCAATATTTACCGGTATCATAGCAGTGTTAAGTATTGCTTTGCCTATGTTAACAGTAGCAGAGGATACCTTGCCATCCCTGGTGAATACACGCAGTGACTTGACCCCCGACCCGGTTTCGACAGTCATTCTGTCTTTCGTTACTATACCGTTGTCATATAGGTATTTGCCTACACAACGGATACAGTTACCTGCCATTGCTCCCTCCGAGCCGTCACGGTTGAATATACGCATCTTTGCATCTGCAATATCGCTGTTCTCTATAAGTACTATACCCACTGCGCCGATACTGTGATGCCGGTCACAAAACTCAATAGCAAAGCTTTCCGGACAGGTAATGATGCCACACTGATTGTTAAAGTAAATATAGTCGTCACCGGTGCCCTCCATTTTGGAGAACTTGAGTATGCCTTTTTCTTGACGCATATTGTTGATGTCAACCAGCTCTGTGTTTTGCTGATTGTACCGTGATGCAATTATATCCGCCAGTGCATTGGCAGTATCAAGAGATGTTAGCGTAGCTATACCCAGTTGGTTGGCTCTGTTATGCAATTTGATATAGTCGGTGATAGAGTCCTTGTCCGACTTGCCGGTATAAACAATGTAATCCAGCATACCCGATTCCACCAAATCCATAATTGAGTTATCCTCACGGAGTTTGTTGACTATTGATACATCTATGCCCAGTCGACCGATTTCTTTTGCCGTTTCCAGAGTTGCCCACAGCTTTGCCCCCAGGTCATCCAATTTTTTAGCAAGATTTACGATTTCATATCGGTCTTGCTTTGTTACGGTTATCAGAACGCCGTGACCGTTTTTGCCACAGTCCACATTAAAGCCGGCACTCAAAAGCCCCTTGAACAATGCCTCATTTAGATTTTTACCAACGCCCAGTACTTCGCCGGTGGATTTCATTTCCGGTCCAAGCTGTGAGTTAACATCATTTAGTTTTTCAAAGCTGAATACAGGCACTTTAACAGCAAAGTAGGGTGGTGTTTTATATAGTCCTGTGCCGTATCCTAACTCATCCAAGGTAGCGCCTACCATAATCTTAGTTGCAAGTTCTACCATCGGTACGCCTGTAACCTTGCTGATATATGGTATAGTGCGGGATGCTCTTGGATTAACCTCGATTACATACAACTCGTTTTGGTAGATAAGATACTGTATATTGATTAGTCCCTTGGTGCCCAGTGATAAAGCTAATTTTTTGGATATATCACAGATTTTTTCCAGCATAATGTCATTAAGATTGTATGGTGGATATACTGCAATTGAATCACCACTGTGTACACCGGCGCGTTCAATATGTTCCATTATTCCCGGAATAAGTACCTTTTCGCCGTCGCTGATGCAATCAACCTCCAGCTCGGTACCCATCATATACTTATCCACCAGTACCGGATTTTCGATACCCTGTGCCAGAATCAGCGCCATATATTGCTTTACATCATCGTCGGTGTATGCGATGGTCATGTTTTGTCCACCTATCACATAGCTGGGTCGCAAAAGTACCGGATATTCCAGGCTTTTGGCTGCGTCCAGCGCTTGCTCCAATGTCATCACGCTGGTGCCCTTTGGACGGAAAATACCGAATTTCTCAAGCAGTGCGTCAAATCTCTCTCTGTCCTCGGCAATATCAATGGATTCAGCCGAAGTGCCCAGGATAGTGATGCCGTTGTCATCAAGAAATTTAGTTAGCTTGATGGCTGTCTGTCCGCCAAAAGCAACTACAACACCAATGGGCTGTTCCACCTTGATGATATTCATTACGTCCTCTTCTGTCAGTGGCTCAAAGTAGAGTCGGTCACCGGTATCAAAGTCGGTGGACACTGTCTCCGGATTATTGTTAACTAGGATTACTTCGTATCCTAATTCCTTTAATGTCCAAACACAGTGAACAGATGAGTAGTCAAATTCTATTCCTTGCCCAATACGAATAGGTCCCGATCCCAGTACAATGATTTTGTCTTTGTCACTTGCGGGTAACTGCCTTGACTCACAGCGTTCGTCGTAGGTAGAGTAAAAATAAGGGGTCTGTGCTTCAAATTCAGCACCGCAGGTGTCAACCATTTTGTACACTTCGTCCCTATGGTACGCAAGAGGACTCCCACTGAGTCTGATTAACGCCTTGTCAGTATATCCCAGGTCCTTGCCCTTCAGGTACATCTCTTTGGACAGAGGAGTATCCTTAATCTTTTTTTCGTAGTCAACAAGGTTTTTTAGCTTGTACAAAAACCATTCGTCAATCATGGTAATACTGTGAATTTTGTCCACAGAATAGCCTTCTTTTAATGCTTTAAAAACAGAGAATAACCTAAGGTCGTCCTGAGAATTTAGTAATTCTTCTGTATCCTTGCCGTCAAGAACCTTGTTATTAAGGGTATCCAGTCCAATCTCTGCACCACGCACTGCTTTCATAATGGCAGCCTCAAATGTGGGTGCTATGCTCATTACCTCACCGGTAGCCTTCATCTGTGTGCCTAACTTACGAGACGCTTGCACAAATTTGTCAAAGGGCCACTTGGGTACTTTAACTACAACATAGTCCAGCGTTGGCTCAAAGCAAGCACAGGTCTTGCCGGTAACGTCGTTTGTTATCTCATCAAGGGTGTAGCCCAGGGCAATCTTGGTAGTTACCTTTGCTATAGGATAGCCTGTTGCCTTGGATGCCAGAGCTGATGAACGGCTAACCCGGGGGTTAACTTCAATTACGCTGTACTCAAAGCTCTCGGGATTAAGGGCAAACTGACAGTTGCAACCGCCCTCGATTCCCAATTCTGTTATGATGTCCAGTGATGCCGACCGCAGCATTTGGTATTCTTTATCAGACAGGGTTACGGCGGGTGCAATTACAACACTGTCGCCGGTGTGTACCCCAACCGGGTCAAAGTTTTCCATAGAGCATACGGCAATAACATTGCCTATATGGTCACGCATTACCTCGAACTCAATTTCTTTCCATCCGGCAATGTATTTTTCTACCAGCACTTGAGTGATGGGGGACAGCATTAGACCGTTTTTTGCTATAATATTCAGCTCTTTTTGGTTATGCGCTACGCCACCACCGGCGCCACCTAGGGTAAATGCAGGTCTGATAATAACAGGATAGCCGATGTCCTCGGCAATTCTCTGGGCTGTTTCCAGGTCGTTGGCAATCTCGCTGGGCACTACCGGTTGGTTAAGCTTGACCATTGTGTCACGGAACATTTGTCTGTCCTCTGCCTTGTCAATTGCCTGGGCGTCAGTGCCTAACAGCTTGACACCCATTTTGTCCAGATAGCCACTTTTTGCAAGCTGCATACCGATGGTAAGTCCGGTTTGGCCACCCAGTCCACACAGGATTGAGTCAGGACGTTCCTTGGCGATAATTCGCTTTACGGTGTCCATAGTCAGCGGCTCAAGGTAAATGTGGTCAGCCAATGCCTTGTCCGTCATAATTGTTGCAGGATTGGAGTTGATGAGTACAACCTCGATACCCTCGTCCTTCAGCACTCTGCACGCCTGCGCTCCTGCGTAGTCAAATTCTGCCGCCTGACCGATTACAATAGGACCGGAGCCGATTACCAATACTTTTTTTATATCTTTGTTAAGAGGCATTATTCCTTACCTCCCATCATTTCTATAAATTTATCGAATAAAAATCTTGTGTCATGGGGTCCGCTGCAAGCTTCCGGATGGAATTGTACAGAAAACGCCTGCTTGTGGGGATAATCAATGCCCTCGCAGGTGCCGTCGTTTGCATTGATGTAGGACACCGTGCCGTAGTCAGTAATGCTTTCGTTAACAACTGCATAGCCGTGATTTTGGGAAGAAATGTATGTTCTTCCTGTTTCAAGACATTTTACCGGCTGGTTGACGCCTCTGTGTCCGTATTTCAACTTGGTTGTTTCGCCGCCCATAGCCAGTGCCAGAAGTTGATGCCCCAGGCATATACCGAATATTGGTACTCTGCCTACCAGTTTTTTTATTTCTTCTATTACTTCTGTGTTTTCGCCGGGGTCACCGGGTCCATTGGACAGCATCACTCCGTCAACACCCAGCTTTAGTATTTCTTCTGCCTTGGTGTCATGGGGCATAACGGCTACATTGCATCCACGCTTGCACAGTTCACGCACAATATTCTTTTTTGCACCAAAGTCCATGAGCACTACATTGTATTTATGCTCATCGCTGGGTATCAATTCTGTTTTGCGAGTTGATACACTCTCTACTGCGTCAAGTATTTTGTATTCCTTGATTTTGTCGGGGTCAACATTCTTTGGGTTGGTGGTTATGATTGCGTTCATTACACCGCTTTCGCGAATAATCTTTGTGATTTCGCGGGTATCTACGCCATATACGCCGGGTATGTTGTTGCGTACCAAAAAGGTGTTCAGATTCTCGTCACACCTAAAATTGGATGGGTCGTCACACTTTTCCCGTACTATGTATGCAGTGATATAGGACTTTTTGCTTTCCATATCCTCTTTGATAATACCGTAGTTACCTATGAGTGGGAATGTTTGCATTACTATCTGACCATAGTAGCTGGGGTCAGTTAGAGTTTCTATGTATCCTCCCATACCGGTTGTGAATACCAATTCGCCTATTACATCTCGATATGCGCCAAAGCTGTAGCCCTTGAATACTTGACCGTTTTGTAAACAAATATATACTTCTTTATCCATCTTTGTTCCTTAGTCAGCCATTAATTTAACCAGCACAGCCTTTTGTGCGTGCAGTCTGTTTTCTGCTTCATCAAAGATTTCTTCAGCATGTGCCTCAAATACCTTTGCAGTGATTTCTTCCTCTCTGTGCGCAGGAAGACAGTGCAGTACCATTGCGTTATCCTTTGCTACAGCCATAACAGAGTCGTTGATTTGGTATTCCTTAAACACCTTTTCACGCTCTGCCTTTTCTTCCTCCTGACCCATTGATGCCCATACATCTGTGTACAGTACATCAGCATCCTTTGCGCAAGCCAGTATGTCGCTGGAACAAGTGAACTTGCCGTTAGCCTCAGCCCACTCCATAATTTGTGGGTCCGGTTTGTATTCATCAGGGCAGGCTATAGCACATTCCATACCCATCAGTATTGCACCTACAATAAGGCTGTTTGCCATATTATTGCCGTCACCTATAAAGCAGAATTTCAGTCCGTCAAAACTGTTTTTGTGCTCTCTGATTGTCATTAGGTCAGCCAATACCTGGCAGGGATGACAGTAATCGGTAAGGCCGTTGATAATTGGAATTGAGCCGTATTCTGCCAAATCCTCAACCTCTTTTTGCTCAAAGGTACGAATCATAATACCGTCCAGGTATCTGCTGAGAACTCTTGCCGTATCCTGTATCGGCTCGCCTCTTCCGATTTGCAGGTCTCTGTTACTGAGAAATAGTGCCTGACCGCCTAGCTGGTACATACCTGTTTCAAAGCTAACTCTTGTCCTTGTGCTGCTTTTTTGAAAAATCATACCCAGCGTCTTACCTTCAAGATAATGATGCTTTATTCCATTGTGATTTTCGTATTTCAATTGGTCAGCCAGATTGAGAATGTCCAGTATTTCTTTTTTGCTTAAATCCTGTAATTTTAGTAAGTGCTTCATTTTTCTATTACCTCTTTCAATATTTTTAGTCCCTTGTCTATTTCGTCATAACTGATGTTGAGAGCAGGGAGGAGTCTCACCTTGTTTTTGTGGGCGGTTAGTACCAGCAGACCGTTTTGCAGGCACTGCTTTGCTATATCTGTGGCATTTTTTGTGGTGCTGATTCCCAGCATCAAGCCTTTGCCGCTGATAGATTCAACATTTTTTATTGTCTTTATTTTAGAAATGATATAATCGCTCTTTTGTTTAACTTCACATAGAAATGCGTCATCAATTCGTTCCACTATGCTGATGGCACCTGCGGCAGCTATTGGATTGCCGCCAAAGGTTGAGCCGTGGCTACTGGGTGTTACACTGTCAGCTACCTTGTCTCCAAACAGCACAGCGCCTATCGGCAGTCCTCCTGCAAGTCCTTTTGCAGTTGTTACAATATCGGGGGATGTTCCGTAATTTTGGTATGCAAAGTAGGTACCCGTTCTGCCGTTGCCGGTTTGTACCTCGTCAACAATCATCAATATATCCTTTGATTTTGCTATTTTTTCTATTTCTGCTACAAACTCTTGGTTAAGGTCATTCACACCGCCTTCACCCTGTATGCACTCAAACATGATTGCACATACATCGTCGGTTGCCAGTTGGTTAAGATGCTCAATATCATTTGTTCTGCAGTACTTGAATCCATCAGTAAATGGACCAAAAGTGGTGTGAAATTCGTCTTGACCCGTTGCAGCCAAGGTGGTGATTGTTCTGCCGTGAAAACTATCAGTCATAGTTATGATTGTGCTTCTGCCGTCACCATATTTGTCGTAACTGTATTTGCGTGCAAATTTGATTGCGCCCTCGTTTGCCTCGGCACCGGAATTGCCAAAGAACACCTTTTTCATTTCCGATCTTTCGCACAATAACTGCGCCAGCTTTGCACAGGGCTGTGTATAGTACAGATTACTTGTATGTTGTAGTTGATTCAGTTGGTTTGTTACTGCTTGCTTCCATTCATCATCGCAGATGCCAAATGCCGTAACGCCTATACCTGAGCCGAAATCTATGTATTCCTTTCCGTCTTCGTCATACAATGTTGAGCCTTTTCCTTTTTGCAGGCACACATCGAATCTGCCGTATGAGTGAGCAACATATTGGTTATCCAGTTCTTTTGTGTTCATTTTTTCTCCTATCTGCTCCTAAACATAGTGCCCATACCTTCATCAGTCAGCAGTTCCATCAGTATTGAGTGTGGAACTCTGCCGTCAATGATGAATGCCTTTTTGCAACCGTTACGGATTGCTTGGGTCATAGAGTCAATCTTGGGTATCATACCGCCACTGATTATGCCGTCTGCAATAAGGGCGGGGGTGTTGGAAATGTAAACTCTGTGAATCAGGGTGGACTCGTCATCCTTGTCCCTCAGCAGACCTACAATATCCGTCATTGACACAAGGGCTTCTGCTTTTAGTTCGCCTGCAACAGCAGCAGCCACGGTGTCCGCATTGATGTTGTAGCAGTGTCCGTTTTCGTCGTAGCCAATGGTGGATATAACAGGAATCCAGTTATTATTGAGTATCTCAATAACAGCCTCCATATTCATTTCTGTAATATCTCCAACATAGCCGTGACTTTCGTCCATTGCCTTGCACTTTATCATATTTCCGTCCATACCCGACAGACCGATTGCGTGTCCGCTTAAGTTACCGATTTGGCACACAAGGTCTTTGTTTACTTTGCCGGCAAGAACCATTTGTACCACGTCCACAGTATCTTGGTCCGTTACTCTCAATCCGTCCACAAACTTGCTCTCAATACCCATTTTGTTCAGAGTTTTGTTGATGGCAGGACCTCCACCGTGCACCAGTACCACCTTGATTCCCACTGTTGTCAGCAGTACAAGGTCACGCATAACAGCCTCTTTTAGCTCGTCGTTTATCATAGCATTGCCGCCGTATTTTACTACGACGGTCTTTTTTCTATATCTTTGTATATGCGGCAGTGCCTCAGCCAGCACAGCCGCCTTTTGCTGATTAGTAATTTCCATTGCTGTTATTCCTCCATTAGGTACGGTAGTCGCCATTAATTTTGACATAGTCGTATGTCAGGTCACAACCCCATGCTGTAGCGTCGTAGTTGCCATCGTGTAGGTCAATTAGTATGTTGATTTCGTCACAGGACAAAACATCTGCCGCTTTGTCTTCGCTGAACTCAACTCCTGAACCGTTACGGCATACACCCACAGTACCTTTTGCGCTGGATAGGTCAACATCAACTTTGTTTATGTCAAAGTCTGCGTCTGCATATCCTATGGCACACAGTACACGACCCCAGTTAGCGTCCTCGCCGAACATAGCGGCTTTGAAAAGGCTGGAGCACACAACGCTTTTTGCAACTGTGATGGCAGTGTCCTTGTTCTTAGCACCACTGCATACACACTCCAGTAGTTTTGTTGCGCCTTCTCCGTCCTTGGCGAGCATTCTTGTTAGGTTTGACATTACCTGGTATAGCGCCGATTTAAAAACTTCGTATTCGTTGCCCTCACAGGTTATTTCTTCATTTAATGCCATGCCGTTTGCCATCAGACACACCATATCGTTTGTGGATTGGTCACCGTCAATTGACAGGCAGTTACAGGTTATCTTTACTATTTCGGATAATGCTTTTTGCAGCATTTCGATGCTGATTGCACAGTCACTTGTAATGAAGTTTAGTGTAGTAGCCATATTTGGATGAATCATACCCGAGCCTTTTGCCATGCCACCGAGGTGACAGGTAACGCCGTTAATATCAAATTCTACTGCATATTCCTTTTTTACAGTATCTGTGGTCATGATGGCTGTAGCGGCTTCCAGGTTTTTATCGCTGCTTAGCCCTTTTGCCAGTATTGGTACAGCTTTTTCTATTGGCTCTATAGGGAGTATCTGACCGATAACACCGGTGGAAGCAACAATTACCTGTTCTTGGGGGATTCCCAGTTCTTGGGATACTAACCGGCACATTCTGTTAGCCTTTTCTATACCGTCTGCATTGCATGTGTTTGCGTTTTTTGAGTTGGCAATAACTGCTATTGCCTTGCCACCGCTTTTTTCCATATTTGCTTTTGTTACAATTATCGGCGCACCCTTAACCTTGTTTTGGGTATATACGGCAGCTGCGTTTGCAGGTACTTCGCTGATATACAGACAGATGTCGTTTTTGTGCGGTGCGTTGGGGTTATCGTTGGCAGATTTTTTAATTCCGCAATATGTACCGTTTGCCTTGTAACCCTTGGAGGCACATATACCTCCTTCGATGGTTTTGTAGATGTTGTTCATAATTATTCTCCTATGTTAAGTCCGGTTGTTGGGTCCAGTCCCAAAGCAATATTCATACACTCAATTGCTGCTCCGCTGGCACCCTTACCAAGATTATCAAATCTGGATGTGATTACTATTCTGTCAGCATTGCCGTTAATTTCTATCTCCATATCATCACGTCCGGCGAAGGTGTTGCCGGAAATCATACCCTGGGTGTAGCCCATGGGTCTAACCTTAACAAAGGCTTGTCCTCGGTAATGCTCTGCAAATATTTGCTGCAAATCCTCTTTTGTGTACTTCTTTGTCAGCATATTTGTGAATAGGGGAATGCTTACCACCATACCTCTTGGATAGTCACAAATATGCGGGGCGAAAAACGGTTCTCTGTTCAGTCCGCTGATTGCCTTCATTTCCTTTAGATGCTTGTGCTCCTGACTCAATGCATATTGTCTTGGGGCATCAAGTTCAGGGTCTCGCTGAGTATCCTCGTATTGTGATATACCTTTTTTGCCTGCACCGGTGTATCCACTCATTGCATAGCAGACAACCGGGTAGTCGGCACTGATTATGCCATGACTCACAAGGGGATATACTATGCTGTTGAATCCGCTGGCGTAACATCCGGGCACGGCAATTCTGTTGCCGGTCTGTATTTTGTTTAGCAGGTTGTCGCTGAGCTCCGGAAATCCGTATGCCCAGTCAGGACTCGTTCTGTGAGCAGTGGATGTGTCGATAATCTTTACATTCTCGTTGGTAACCATGGACACGGCCTCTCTGCTGGCCTCATCCGGCAAACAAAGAAAAGTGATATCAGACATGTTTATCATCCTTGCGCGTTCTGTCGGGTCCTTCCTTTTTTCCTGGTTGATAGTTAGTAATTCAATGTCATTTCTATCTTCAAAACGGTTGAATATTTTTAATCCAGTAGTACCTTGGCTGCCGTCAATAAATACCTTTGTCATTGTATAATTACTCCATTGTTATTTATAAATCTTATTCATTATACACTTATTATATCTATTGTCAATAGATATGGTAAAATTTGTTATAAATATACACAAAAATGGATAAATATACATCATTTGTGTAAAGCATAATTCCTTTTATAACCAATATTGTGCATATCTACAGTTACATTTTTTGGACATTGGATTGACATATCTGAGTTATCTGCTAATATGATTTTTGTCTCAGAAATAATAATAGGAGATGAAAAATGAATAGCGAAATTATAGTAGCCCTGTTATCTCTGGTGGGTACTCTTGCAGGAACATTTGGCGGTATTATTACTTCGTCAAAGCTTACTGCTTATCGTATAAAGCAACTTGAATTAAAGGTGGATAAGCATAATAACTTTGCACAGCGAGTACCCGTACTGGAAGAAAAAATCAAGGTTGTCAATCATCGCCTTGATAATCTTGAAAATAACAGATAACATTTTACCCCATACCTCTGTCGGTATGGGGTTTGTTATATTCCGTATTGCAGACTCTGTGGGTCTTGAAATAACGGTATCATAGGAGGCTCAAATGTAAATAATACAAATATTATTCCCGTTACTATCAGCATTGCCAGTGACACTCCGTTTGCCATACTGCCGCCGATACTGCTGTTTATTATTACATAGCTTACAACAAAAGCTACTGCAATGCCAACGAAATATGATGCAATATTTACAAAATCAATGTTCTTGCCGGTAACACCCAGACACAGATAGTAGATATTTAGAGTTGTAACAATTCCTGCTGTTATGCCTATATATTTTGCAAAAAATACATTGAATTTATCCTTCTTCAATGTTATTGCTTCATATATTCCAAAAAAGAAATAGGGAAAGAATAATAGCTTTAGATGTTCCCAGGGGCTTTCGTTAACAGGGCAGAGGAGTGCAACAATTATTGATTCGCCGCTCCATTCATAAAAAAAGTGCATCAGCGTCCCAATAATGCTAACTACTATAAATCCGATAATCTCCAGTTTCAATAACTTTTTGTTCATTGAATCACCACAACTATATATAATATATGTGATAATTAACATTATATAACAAGATGACTCAAAAAAATCCTATACACATTATTTGTGTATAGGATTATTGGCGCAGAGGGTGGGATTCGAACCCACGCGCCCTTTCGGACAAACGGTTTTCAAGACCGCCTCGTTATGACCACTTCGATACCTCTGCATTTCTTAATGCTTTGATATATTATCACAACCGACCTCTATTGTCAAGAAAAATTTTGAATTAATCAAATAAAATAGGCTTGACATTTGTACCCAATTATGATAAAGTAATTCCTGCACGAAAGTGTAAAACTTGACAGGTAAATCCAAGTCACACGCAGAAGTACTCAAGTTGGTGACGAGGCGCCCCTGCTAAGGGCGTAGGTCGGGTAACCGGCGCGAGAGTTCGAGTCTCTCCTTCTGCGCCAATAAAAGCCACCCATATCAGGGTGGTTTTTATTTTTTGTAGAGAGACGAGAACTCTTTTATCCATGTGCGACGGTTCGCCGCAGGCGGAGGAGCACGGAGATATAATCGGATATTTGCGAAGCAAATGAAAAAGGCTTGCCTTTTTCGAGTCTCTCCTTCTGCGCCAATAAAAGCCACCCATATCAGGGTGGTTTTTATTATTTGGAAGTAGTCTAATGCTCCCGGTGGGTACACTAGATGCAACCTATTAATCATTATTGTACTTGGAAATAATATGAATTTGTGTTATTATTGTTTTATTGAATTATATTGCAGTGAGATAATAATTAGCTTGGTGGATTAAAACGGATACCGAACTTAAAAAGCATTAACAGATTTTCAATAAAAGGAGAAATAAAAGTGAAATTGTATTTGGTAAAACCTGACTTAACATATTATGAAGAATACAATGAAATGATGAAAGAATGGGTTGAGAGTGACACTCAAATTGCACCGTGGTTTTTGGACAAGCCTATTCCAACAATAGAAGAATTTGCAAAATTTGTAAAGCACTTAGATGATTGTGAACATGGAAGATTAGATGAAAAATATTGTTCAACAACATCTTATTTTGTAGTTGATGAGAATAATAAATTGGTTGGTGCCGCAAGCTTAAGACATTATTTAACGCTTGAAGGCATGAACACTTGGGGGCATGTTGGATATGGCATAAGACCGTTAGAAAGAAGAAAGGGTTATGCAACTGAAACATTAAATATGTTATTAGAAGAAGCAAAGAATCGTCATATTCATAGAGCTTTAATCGGCTCGCACGCTTCTAATATAGGCTCTTGTAAGGTAATTGAAAAGTGCGGGTTTAAATTTGAAGAAGAAATAATTGATCCATATAATTCAAATGAAGCAATTAAAAAGTATTCTAAGTGCATATTATTTTGAATGTCGTATTGAAGATTGATTGTGAAAACATTGTTCTACAGTCTATTAATTATGACGAATTGACTATTAGGCGTTTGTGAGAACATAAGTGAAGACATAGAAAAGCACGAATCGTTTTTAAGTTTTAGTTCAATTTAGTGAGGTCAAATGATATGGTTAGTTTAGAAACAATAAATCCGGACAATTGGAGACTCGGTCTAAAGGTTCGTGATGAGCAAAGAAAATTTGTTTCGGATTCAAACAGAATATTAGCAAGAGCATACGCCTTTCGTAATAACAGGAGCCAAGCCTTTGTTATCTATGATTACGAAACACCTATCGGTATGGCTATGTACTACGACCTAGACGATGCGTATGATTTCAGTCAATTTTTTATTGATGAAAGATTTCAAGGTAAAGGATACGGATTTAAAGCAGCCGAGCTAGTTCTTCAAAAAATGAAAGATGACGGAGCTTTTGATAGAGTAATTTTATGTTATGTTGATGGGGACGAAGCAGCAAAAAATCTTTATTTGAAGCTTGGCTTTCACCATACAGGCGAAACTGATGGTAATGAGATTGTGATGGAAAAGATACTGCGTAAAGGATAAATTATGATTAGAGAAGCACAACAAAATGATTTAGAACAAATATTGAAATTGTATTTAGATTTGCACGAAAAAGAAATACCAAGTAATACCGAACATTTACGAAATACTTGGCAACAAATTATTGATGATAAAAACCACCATTTGATTGTTTGTGATGTTGAAGGGCGAATTGTCTCCTCCTGCGTATGCGTTATTATTCCTAACCTTACAAGGAATGTCAGACCGTATGCGTTTGTTGAGAATGTTGTTACTATGGAAAAATACAGAGGCAGAGGCTATGCAACCGCTTGCTTAAATTGTGCAAAGGATATTGCAGAAAAAAACAACTGCTACAAAATGATGTTGCTAACCGGTTCTAAGGAAGATAGTACATTAAATTTTTATGAACGAGCAGGGTATAATTGCACAGATAAAACTGCTTTCATTCAGTGGATATAAAGGGGAATTCTGTGTTTGCAAATTGAAGAAGGAATACTAGAATAGATAATTATAACAAAAAGCACCCCCAAAGAGAGTGCTTAAAAATTATTCTTCTTCGTTCATTTTAGCAAAGCATTCGCTGCAATAAACCGGTCGATTCTCTTTTGGCTCAAAGGGAACCTTACAGGATTTGCCGCATTGTGCACACACTGCATCGTGCATAACTCTATCGGCTTTGGCTGCTTTTCTGGCACTTCTGCAAGCTTTACACCGCTGTGGCTCGTTAACAAAGCCTTTTTCAGCGTAGAATTCTTGCTCACCGGCAGTGAAAACAAACTCTTCATTGCAGTCTTTGCACACTAAGGTCTTGTCTTCGTACATATTGCTTCCTCTCCAATCTCTATATATTCATGGGTGTATTCAAAAAGAAACCGATTCCAGCTTCTTGCGAATTCGCTGAATTGCGTTGTCGATAGCTTTTGGCTTTTTGTCTAATTTTTCTGCAATTACATTGTAGCTATAGCCTACTATATGAAGCTTCAGTACCTCGTTTTCGAAACTGGATAGTTGTTCATACAGGGCATTAGTAAGGATATTAACACTCTCCCTTGCCAGAAATTCATCCTCAGCGCTAAGTGCAAACTTGTTGTCCATATAGTCCTCCTCTAGGGTGACTATATTGTTTTGGGGTATGTCCTTCATTCGGGATTGCTTTTTGATAGCATTCTGTATCGAATTATTTACGCAAGTGCTGGAGTAGGTGATGAATTTTGCACCCTTGTTTTTGGAATAAGAATTGATAGCTGCCAGCAGTCCAATCATACCCTCCTGTACTAGATCGTCCTTTTCTAATGGGGCTCCTATGTACTTCATTGCGATAGCCTCAACCGTTGGACGGTATTTTATAATCAAGGCATCGGTGGCTGTGCTATCACCGTTCTTTGATTTTTCTATCAATTCCATATCAGCGCTGTTGGATTCTATCTGCATTGATACTCCTTAGATAATGTTAAAATTTATAGATATAATATTACAGTATTTACCGGTAGTCAATATTCTTTTGTAAGATTTGTCGAAAAAGCGATAAATGTAGCTTTAAATTTTGTTAAATCATACACATAATTGTGGAAAATACATAAATATTGATTATACATTAAACCTAAATAGAACAATGTCGCCATCTTTCATTATGTATTCTTTTCCCTCAGAGCGAACAAGACCCTTGTCCTTTGCGGCAGGCATTGAGCCACAAGCCATTAGGTCATCAAAGGATACTACCTCCGCACGGATGAATCCACGCTCAAAATCGGTATGAATTTTACCGGCTGCCTGCGGTGCTTTGGTGCCTTTTTTGATAGTCCATGCCCTTACTTCTGGCTTGCCGGCAGTGAGATAACTAATGAGACCAAGCAGGGAATAACTCTTTTTTATGAGTCGGTCAAGACCTGATTTTTCAAGACCCATATCTTCAAGAAAAGCCTCTTTTTCGTCAGGCTCCAACTCTGCGATTTCGGCCTCCATTTCGGCACAGATTGGAAATGTTTCTGCACCTTCTGTCTTTGCGATTTTTGTTACAATTTGGTAGTATTTGTTGTTTTCGATACCATCTACAAAGTCATTTTCACCCATGTTGCAAGCATAGATTACCGGTTTGATAGTTAACAGGGATACCTCTTTTAGATAATCCTTTTCGTCATCGCTAATATCGACTGCTCTTGCTGTTTTGCCTTGCTCCATTTCTGTCGCCAGACGCTCAAGAAAAGCAACCTCTCCGGCAATGGTTTTGTCGCCCTTCATGGCCTTTTTTCTGTTGTCAATTCTGCGTGACAGAATGTCCAGGTCGGACAGAATCAACTCCAAATTGATGGTTTCAATGTCTCTGGCCGGGTCAATACATCCGTCAACATGGGTTATATCATCGTTGTCAAAGCATCTAACAACATGTATGATAGCGTCAACCTCTCTGATATGGGACAAAAATTTGTTGCCCAGTCCCTCGCCTTGGCTGGCGCCTTTAACCAGTCCCGCAATATCCACAAACTCAATAGTTGCCGGGGTGAATTTGTCCGGATGATACATCTCTGCCAGCTTGTCCAGTCTCTCATCCGGTACACTAACCATACCCACATTGGGCTCTATTGTACAGAATGGGTAGTTGGCACTTTGAGCGCCCGCGTTAGTGATTGCATTAAATAATGTGCTTTTTCCTACATTTGGTAAGCCAACCATACCAAGTTTCATATTTTATCTCCTTTGAGTTTTTTCGCAGGATATTATATAACAAAACTCTTTTTTTTACAAGTGTATAAATTCCCTTGACAACTTCTTTAGAATATTCTAAAATACTAACTAATATTTTTTGCAAAGAGGGAGAGGTTTTTATGGAGCTTAACGGTTCTCAAATTGTTCTCGAAGTACTTAAAGAGCAGGGAGTAGATACCATTTTTGGTTATCCTGGTGGTACTATCCTCAATATTTTTGATGAGCTATATAAGTATGGAGATACCTTCAATCACATTCTTACAGCTCATGAGCAGGGCGCTGCTCACGCAGCAGACGGTTACGCACGCGCAACAGGCAAGGTGGGAGTATGCTTTGCCACCTCCGGTCCCGGCGCTACCAATCTTGTTACCGGTATTGCTACTGCATATATGGACTCAATTCCCGTGGTTGCCATTACTTGTAACTATGCTACATCCGGTCTTGGCAGGGATTCTTTCCAAGAAATTGACATAACCGGCGTGACAATGCCTATTACAAAGCACAATTTTATGGTAAAGGATATTAACGACCTGGCTGATACAATTCGTCGTGCATTCAAGATTGCAATGACCGGTCGTAAGGGTCCTGTTCTTGTTGATATTCCGAAAGATATTACTGCTCTTACTTGTGAGTATGAAGCTCAGCCAAAGGTTGTTGCCGACCCATTCAAAAAGCCTAACAAAAAGTGCTTTGACAGAGCTGTTGAGTTAATCAAGAGTGCAAAAAAGCCAATTATTTACTGCGGCGGCGGTACTATTCAGTCCAATATGGGACAGGCGCTTGTTTCTTTTGCAGAAAAGATTGATGCTCCTGTAGTATCCAGTCTTATGGGACTGGGCGCATTTCCTAACGGCCATCCCCTACATCTTGGTTTAATCGGTATGCACGGACATTTTGAGTGCAACAAGGCTGCTCACGATTGTGATGTTCTCATCACCTGCGGCGCCAGATTCAGCGACCGTGTTGCCGGTAACAGACACAAGTTTGCCCCTAATGCAGAGATTTTACATATTGACATTGATGCTGCCGAGATGGACAAGAACATTGTCTCCAATTACCATCTTCGCGGCGACTTAGCCGATGTTATCCCGATGCTGACTGAGGCTATTGACCAGCAGGACCATAGGGCATGGAGGGAAGAGATTGCCTCCTTCTCCCGTCCGTTCAATCAGTTGCAGATTGGCGATTATGTTAACCCACAGATACTTATAGAAAAGATTAATTCTTCCGTTAACGATGACGCTATTATTGTTACCGATGTCGGCCAACATCAGCTGTGGGCTGCTCAGTTCTACAAGTTTACTATGCCCAGAACACTTCTTACTTCCGGAGGGCTGGGTACAATGGGCTACTCCATGGGTGCTGCCTTTGGTGCGCAGGTTGGTTGTCCGGATAAACAGGTTATTATGTTTGCCGGTGACGGTGGATTCCACATGAACCTAAATGAACTTGCCACTATGGCATCATATAATATTCCGGTCAAGATGTTTATTATGAACAACAAGGTTTTGGGTATGGTACGCCAGTGGCAAAAGCTGTTCTATGACAATAGATTCTCTGATACCGACCCACACAGAAAGACTGATTTTGTTGCAGTTGCCGAAGCTTTTGGCATCAAGGGTATTCGTATTAACACCAATGACGATATTGACTCTGCTGTTGCTCAGGCGCTGGCTTATCCCGGTCCGGTACTTTGTGATTGTCGTATCAGTCCGGACTCCAACGTACTGCCTATGATACCTCCGGGAGGAGCGCATACCGAGATTATCGAAGAATTCAACTAAAGGAGGCAACATTTTATGAAAGAAAAGCTTGTATTATCCGTACTTGTAGACAACGAGAGTGGTGTACTGCAAAGAGTTGCCAGCTTGTTTTCTCGTCGTGGATATAATATTTCATCCCTTACCGTAAGTGAAACTGAGGACGAAAAGTTTTCTCGTATGACTATCGAGACCAATACCGAACCTGAAAATTTTAGGCAAATAAAGCGCCAGCTTATGAAGTTGGAAATTGTAAAGAAGGTTGCAGAGCTCAATGATACTGATTCTGTGTCCTCCGAGCTTTTGCTGATTAAGGTATCGGCTAAGGGTGTTGACACCAAGAACCGTCTGCTGGAGACAAACAGAAGATTCGGTTCCCGTGTTCTTGACGTTTCACTGGAGACGGTTACATTGGAGCTTACCGGTGCAGGAGGCACCATTGACACCTTTATTGAGGAGATAGAGGACAATTTTGGTATTGTTGAGCTAGCCAGAACAGGTATCACTTCACTTCGTCGCGGAGAGGGCTCATTTACCGAAGATGTATAAGGAGGTCGTTTGTTATGGGAATGACTATGACACAAAAGATTCTTGCCGCACACGCCGGTCTGGACAGCGTTGTTGCAGGTCAGTTGATTGAAGCAAATTTGGATATAGTACACGGAAACGATGTCACTTCTCCTGTTGCTATTAACGAGATGACCAAATTTGGCAAGAACACTGTATTTGACAAAACAAGGATTTCTCTTGTTATGGACCATTTTACTCCTAACAAGGATATTCAATCTGCACAGAATTGTAAGCAGGTTAGAGAGTTTGCTAAGGCAAACAGCATTACCCATTATTATGATGTTGGACAGATGGGTATTGAGCATGCACTACTACCGGAGCAGGGAGTTGTTACCTGTGGCGATTGCATTATCGGTGCTGATTCTCACACATGCACATACGGTGCTTTAGGTGCCTTTTCTACAGGTGTAGGTTCAACAGATATGGCTGCCGGTATGGTTACAGGTAAGACTTGGTTCAAAGTGCCTTCTGCTATCAAGGTGGTTATCACCGGCAAGAAGAATAAGTATGTATCCGGCAAGGACGTAATTTTGCACCTTATCGGCGAGATTGGTGTTGACGGCGCGTTGTATAAGTCGCTGGAATTTACCGGCGACGGTATTGCTGATTTGTCCATGGACGATAGACTTTGTATTGCTAATATGGCTATTGAGTGTGGTGCAAAGAACGGTATTTTCCCGGTTGATGATGTTACTCTTGAATATGTTAAGGGCAGGAGTGAACGCCCTTACAAGATTTACGAGGCTGATGAGGACGCAGAGTATGATAGTGTTGTTACTATCGACCTGTCTGCCTTGAAGTCTACAGTTGCATTTCCTCATCTACCGGAGAACACAAAGACTTTTGATGAGATTGAACATATAGACATTGACCAGGTTGTTATCGGCTCATGTACCAATGGCCGTATGGAGGACATGCGTGTTGCTGCTGAAATTATCAAGGGCAACAAGATTGCCGATGGCATTCGCTGTATTGTTATTCCTGCAACTCAACAAATATATCTCGATTGTGTCAAGGAAGGTATTATTGAGACATTTATTGAGGCAGGTGCTATCGTTTCGACACCTACATGTGGACCATGCCTGGGGGGTCACATGGGCATTCTCGCTTCCGGCGAAAAGGCAGTATCTACCTCAAATCGTAATTTTGTAGGTAGAATGGGTCACAAGGATTCTGAGATTTATCTTGCATCACCGGCTGTTGCCGCTGCATCTGCTATAAAGGGTTACATTGCTGACCCGGCAGCATTATAAGGAGGTAATACTATGAATGCAAAAGGTTTAGTACATAAATTCGGCGACAATGTTGACACCGATGTCATCATACCTGCCCGTTACCTTAACAGAAGTGATGAGGAGTGGTTGGCACAGCATTGTATGGAAGACATTGACCCCACCTTTGCCGGTAAGGTAAAAAACGGCGAAATTATGGTTGCCGGTGCTAATTTTGGCTGCGGCTCATCCCGTGAGCATGCTCCGATTGCCATTAAGGCATCAGGCATCTCGTGCGTTATTGCCGGCACGTTTGCCCGTATTTTTTATCGCAATGCCATCAATATCGGCCTTGCTATTTTGGAGTGCGACGCAGCATCTAAGGAGATTAACGGCGGTGATGAGGTTGAGGTTAATTTTGATACCGGTGTTATTACCGAC
>JBJEPK010000037.1:0-11584 GCA_051881195.1 Eubacterium sp.
CGAAATTCAATCCCATTTCTCGAAGTCTGCCAGCGTGTAGAAATTTATTATTTGATTTTTCTACACGCTGCGGACACATCGTAATAGGTGTGTCCTTTCTTTAGTGTGTATTTGGTGCTTTATTCGTATGGATTGAACATTGGGTACATTTTCATTTTGAATTCGTTTAACTTGTGCATACGGTCGATGACTGCTTTTGTATCCGCATCGTCTATTTCACCGGTGCGAATGTATTTGTCCAGTACATCATAGGTAAATCCAAGGTTTTCTTCGTCAGTCTTGCCGCATAGACCATCAATCGGTACCTTGTTTACCAGCACGTCGGGTAATCCCAGCACTTTGCCTATTTGTCTCATCTCTGTTACGGTAAAGTTAGCACAGGGTGAAAAATCTCCTGCCGCGTCGCCGTATCTGGTAGAATATCCTACCCAGTCTTCGGATAGGTTGCAGGTGTTAGCTACCCGTCCGTTATGGCTCTGTGCCACAGCGTAGAGGGTGGTCATCCTAACTCTGGGTGGAAGATTTGTGGTTGCTTGGGTTGTTAATTTAAATGTAAAATTAGATTTGAGTCCCTCAACAGCGTCATTGATGTTAACGGTGTAGTGCTTAATTCCCAAATGGTTAACCAGTAGCTGAGCCATATTTATGTCGTTTTGTTGACCGCATGGCATCATTACTCCGATAACTCTGTCCTTGCCGAGAGCCTCAACACACAGTGCAGCTACAATGGAGCTGTCCTTGCCGCCACTGATGCCAACTATTGCGTTGCAATCCCTACCGTTTTCGTCAAAAAAAGCACGAATCCACTCCACACATTTGTCCTTCATTTTTTTTGCGTCAAACATTTTGTCGCCTCCTATATAGTTTGTATTATTATCATACACCCAAACTGCATTTATTTCAACGATTTTATAGATAATTATTACCATTTTTTGAAATGTTAATTCCTATTGACAAAGTAGGGATTGATATATATAATTATAGAGATTGGTATATATTATTAAAAGTATTATGTGAAGTTGGTGAATACTATGAAAGTCAGTCAAATACTCAACGAAAACAGAGTTACAGTATCATACGAGGTATTTCCACCAAAGCAGTGGGACAAGATAGACAGCACAAAGGCTGTTGTGCAAGAAATGAGTAAGTCGCACCCATCATTTATGTCCGTTACTTACGGTGCTGCCGGCACTAAATCCGGTTTTACCAGAGAGATTGCAAGAGAAATCAGCAACAACGGTATCACACCCTTGTCACATCTTACCTGCCTAACTTCAACCAGGGACAAGATTCATCAGGTTGTAGGCGAACTAAAGGAGGACGGAGTTGAGAACATTCTTGCTCTGCGTGGCGATATTCCCCAGGGCTTTGAGTTCCCGGATACCCAGTATTTTGAACACGCGTACCAGTTGGTTAATGAGATAAAGACTATCGGCGATTTTTGTGTCGGCGGCGCTTGCTATCCCGAAATTCATCCCGAAAGCAAAAATCGTGTTGAGGATATTGAGTTCTTAAAGCAAAAGGTGGATTGCGGCTTGGAATTCCTTACAACCCAAATGTTTTTTGATAACGATAAGTTCCTCAATTTTTATGAGATGTGCCGTATCAAGGGTATCAACGTGCCGATTATTGCCGGTATTATGCCTATAACTAATGCAAATCAGATTAGGCACTCCATTGAGCTATCAAATTGCAGCGTACCGGACAAGTTCTATCGTATTATGGACAGATTCGGTGATAACCCTGAGTCCATGAAGCAGGCGGGTATAGTCTATGCTACCGAGCAGATTATTGACCTGATGGCAAACGGCATAAACAATATTCACATCTATACTATGAACAAGCCGGATGTTGCCGGTGCAATTATGAATGGCTTGTCTGCAATTATCAATGAATAAGACAGAGATTTTGCGTTATCTACGCACTAACAGCAAGACGCAGGACGAGGCTATATTGTCCTTGGTTGACAGAGCGATGGAGCTGGTGGAGAGTACCGCAATGCCCCGCACATTGTATCGCATATATGATTGTACTGTAACTGATGAAGGCGTTAATATCGGGGACTGCTTTTTTAGGAGCAAAAGACTGGCAGACAATATGGCAGGGTGCAGTAGTGTAGTGGTGTTTGGCGCTACTCTGGGTACCGGAATTGATCGAATCATCAAGGCTAATACTGCCACCGATATAGCTATGGCTATGGCGTTGCAGGCAGCCGCCGCCTCAAAAATTGAGGAGGTTTGTGATGATCTTGAACAACAGATTATAACCCGGCATGGCGTGACTTTGCGACAGAGATATTCTCCGGGATATTTTGATTTGGATATTAGTCAGCAGAGGGATTTATTCTCTCTGTTGGAATTGACAAAAAGAATAGGCTTGACCCTCACCGACACCTGCGAGATGGTGCCTACCAAGAGTGTCACAGCCTTTATAGGAATTGATTAGTATGATAAAGTATTTTGACGGTGGTATGGGCACAATGCTCAATCTTAGGGCAGGTGAACTACCTGAAAAACTGAACATCACCGACCCACAGCGTGTTTTTGCAGTTCATCAGGCATACGCCGATGCAGGTGCTGATATTATCACCTCTAACACCTTTGGTGCCAACAGACTTAAATATGACAATGTTGAGGAGTTGGTGCGTGCCGGTGTTGAACTTGCCGCAAAAACCAGCAAGCTGGTTGCACTGGATTTGGGACCAACCGGCAAATTGCTTAAGCCAATGGGTGACCTGGATTTTGAGGAATGTGTAGATATTTATTCCCAGGTTGTTAATGCCGGTAAGGACGGTGCCGACCTGGTGCTTATCGAAACTATGGGCGACCTGTATGAGATTAAGGCTGCTATGCTGGCAGTTAAGGAAAACTGCGACCTGCCGGTGTATGTATCTATGATTTTTGACGAAAACGGCAGGCTTCTAACCGGTGCAGATGTTAGGACAGCCTGTGCCGTGGTGGAAGGTCTTGGAGCAGATGTAATCGGATTTAACTGTGGGCTGGGCCCTCAGCAGATGATACCACTGGTTAAGGAACTGATACAGTGCTCGTCAACATCTATTATGGTCAGCCCCAATGCCGGCTTGCCGGAAAGTGTGGACGGCAATACCGTGTATAATGTTGACCCACAGGATTTTGCCGACTGTATGACCGAGATTGCAGGTATGGGCGTGTCGTATCTGGGCGGTTGCTGTGGGACTACTCCCGCACATATTAAGGCGCTTATTGAAGCTACAAAGGATATTGCAGACGTTGTGCCTCAGCCCAAACACCACACTGTTGTTACCAGTTATTCACGCAGTGTAACTCTGGGAACAAAGCCGGTTGTTATCGGTGAGCGTATCAATCCCACCGGTAAAAAAATACTGAAACAAGCGCTGCGTGACAATGATATGGAGTATATTCTCCGTGAGGGTATTACTCAGGTTGAGGCAGGAGCTCATATTTTGGATGTCAATGTGGGACTTCCGGAGATTGACGAACCCGCAATGCTTACCTCTGCTGTGTATGAACTGCAATCCGTAACGCCTACACCTCTCCAGCTTGACAGCGCCGATGTGCAGGCTATGGAGCAGGCGCTGCGTATATACAACGGCAAGGCGATGATTAACTCCGTCAACGGCAAAAGGTCATCAATGGACGCAATTTTTCCATTGGCAAAAAAATACGGTGGCGTGGTTGTTTGTCTCTGCCTTGATGAGGACGGTATTCCTGATACTGCCAGGGGCAGAATTGATATTGCCAAGCGTATTATCTCCACTGCCGAAAGCTACGGAATAGACAAGAAGGATTTGGTTATAGATGCGCTGACTATGACTATTTCTACCGATATTAACAACGCTGTAGAAACATTGAATGCAGTGGACTATATTCGTAATATTTTGGGCGTGCACACTGTACTGGGTGTGTCCAATATTAGTTTTGGTTTGCCAAATCGAGAGGCAATCAATACAGCGTTTTACACTATGGCTATGCAAAGGGGATTGTCTGCCGGTATTATCAACCCAAAGTCAGTGGGTATGATGAATGCTTATTACTCTTATTGCGCTCTGGCAGGACTTGACGATAACTGTGGTGATTATATTCAGTTTGCCACACCGGTGGATACCACTGCCACAACAGGGGATATTACTCTGATTGATGCTATTGTTAAGGGACTAAAGGAGGATTCCTCTCGTTGTGCAAAGGAGCTGTTGAGGTATAACGCACCCCTAAATATTATTAACCAACATATCATTCCTGCTCTGGACAAGGTGGGGGACGGATTTGAGAAAAACACTATTTTCCTGCCGCAGCTATTGATGTCCGCCGATTCTGCAAAGGCTGCTTTTGACGAGATTAAGGCATTTATGGTGCAGTCCGGCAACGCTCAGGTTAAGGGAGAAAAAGTGATTATCGCCACTGTTGAAGGGGATATTCACGATATTGGCAAAAACATAGTCAAGGTATTGCTTGCCAACTACGGATTTGATGTAATCGACCTGGGCAAGGATGTAAAATGTGAGGATGTTTTGCAGGCTGTGATTGATAATGATGTAAGACTGGTGGGTCTGTCTGCGTTGATGACCACCACTGTACCTAATATGGAGCGTACCATAAAGCTCATACACGACAACACCAACGCAAAGGTGTTTGTTGGCGGAGCCGTTCTAACCGGGGACTACGCCGATATGATTAATGCCGACTGGTACGCAAAGGACGCAATGGAGAGTGTGCGGATTGCACAGGAATTTTTTGGAATTGGAGAATAGCCGATATGATGATTTCTACCAAGGGTCGTTACGCCCTGTCTATTATGATTGATTTGGCACAGAGCGGCACCGACGGATACGTGTCCCTAAAGGACATATCCGACCGCCAGCAAATCAGTATGAAGTATCTTGAGACTATAATTGCCAAGCTGTCCAAGGGCGGCCTTGTGGACAGTGCAAGAGGTAAGAGCGGCGGCTATCGCTTGAACAGAGCAGTTGAGGATTATTCTGTGGGAGAGATTTTAATTTTGACAGAAAAAACTCTTGCTCCTGTTGCCTGTGTTAATTGCGAAACAAAGTGTACTAAGGAAAGTTCATGCCTCACCCGTCCTATGTGGAACGAGTTGAATACAGTGATTATGGATTTCCTTAATTCAAAAACATTGGCGGATTTATTATAATATATTTGTCCAAAATTAGGTGTGTTGCAAGGGCGAACTTTGTTCGCCTTTTGTTTTTGTCAAAAAATAGTATAGAAAAATTAACATTTTTATTGAATATTGGTGTAATTTGTGCAATAATAATATATCAATTTAAAATATAGGAGATATTATGACTGAGTTTAACGAGTTAGCACATCTTTTATTCCCGACAATAGACAAGGAGCCAGATTACTACGAGGCTCTATATCCACCAAGAAATCTTAAGGAAGGCGCCAGGGTAACCAGGCTTGCTCCAAGTCCAACCGGATTTTTACATTTAGGCAATCTTTTTACCGGTACTGTAGCATACAGAACTGCAAAGACCACTGATGGCGTGTTTTTCGTCAGAGTTGAGGATACTGACCAAAAGCGTAAGGTTGACGGTGCTGTGGAGGTTATGCTTAACGGCCTAAAGACCTATGATGTTACCGCTGACGAGGGCGTTATGCCGGACGGCAGCCAAAAAGGTGACTACGGCCCTTATGTGCAGAGCGAGAGAGTGCATATTTATCAAGCTTATGCAAAGAGCCTTGTGGCTCAAGGATTGGCATATCCCTGCTTTTGCTCAGCAGAGGAATTGGACCAAATCAGAGAGAGCCAGGCAAACGACGATATAAAGGGATATTGGGGTGAATATGCTCGTTGCAGAAACCTTAGTTTGGAGCAAATTAAGGAGAATATTGCAGCCGGCAAGCAGTGGACACTGCGACTTAGGTCACCGGGCGAGCTAAACAAAAAGTGCTGCTTTGACGATATGATTAAGGGCAAGATTGAGATGCCGGAGAATGTGCAGGATATAGTCATCCTAAAGAGTGACGGAATCCCCACATACCACTTTGCCCACGCCATAGACGACCACTTAATGAGGACAACCCATGTTGTTCGCGGCGACGAGTGGATTGCCTCGGCACCCATTCACCTACAGTTATTCAAGGTGCTGGGATTCAAGCCTGTCAAGTATGCTCATGTTGCCCCTTTGATGAAAGAGGAGAACGGCAACAAGCGTAAACTCTCCAAGCGCAAGGACCCGGAATTGGCAGTAACATACTACAACCAAGAGGGCTATCCGGCAGAGTCGGTCAACGAGTATATGATGACCATTATGAACTCTAATTTTGAGGACTGGCGCAGAGCGAATCCGGATGAGAGTCTGGACAAGTTCCCATTCAACCTAAAGAAGATGAGTGTATCCGGCGCTCTGTTCGATATTGTAAAACTGACGGATGTATCCAAAAATGTTATATCCAAGATGCCTGCAAAAAAGGTGTACGACCTAGCAAATAGCTGGGCCAAGGAGTACAACCATCAATTGGCAAATCTATTTGAACAGGATGAGGAAAAGGCGATTGCAATACTGAATATCGACAGAGAAAATAAAAAGCCGCGCAAGGATATTGCAAAGTGGTCCGATGTGCCGGATTATTTAAGTTATATGTATGACCAAACCTTTGTGCCTAATTGTGAGTTAACCGGCAATGCAACCCCCGCACTGGCTGTTAAGGTGCTGGAGCAATATATGAACACAGTTGACCTTAGCGACGACAAGGACACCTGGTTTGCTCGCATAAAGGATATGTGCCCGTCAGTGGGATGTACCCCTAACGTAAAGGAGTACAAGGCTGACCCCGACGCATTTGAGGGTCATGTAGGCGATGTATCCACAATTATCAGGGTGGCGCTCACCGGCAGGACAAACACTCCCGATTTGTACCACATTATCTCTTTGCTGGGCGAAGATACAGTAAAAGAGAGATTAACAAAAGCATTAGAATACTACAAGGAGGCAGAATAATGGCAATCGACGAAATCAAGGAAGAGGAATCAGCAATTGCATCCAACTTTATCCACGAGTTCATTGACGAGGATTTGGCAGAGGGAGTGTACAACAGAGTACAAACCCGTTTTCCTCCGGAGCCTAACGGATACCTCCATATCGGCCACGCCAAGGCTATCTGCATTAATTTTGGCGTAAAGAACAAGTACAACGGTGTGTGCAATCTCCGTTTTGACGACACCAATCCAACCAAGGAGGACACCGAGTATGTTGAGGCAATCGAGGAGGACATCAAGTGGCTGGGCTTCGATTGGGACAATGTATATTTTGCCAGCGACTATTTTGACTTCCTGTACGAATGTGCAATTAAGTTGATAAAAAAAGGTCTTGCATACGTGGACGACCTTAACGCTGATGAGATTAGAGAATACCGTGGCACACTGACCCAGCCGGGCAAAAACTCTCCATACAGGGACAGAAGCATTGAGGAAAATCTTGACCTCTTTGCCCGTATGACCAACGGCGAGTTCCGGGCAGGGGAGAAGGTGCTGCGTGCAAAGATTGATATGGCGTCCAGTAATCTGAATATGCGTGACCCTATCATCTATCGCATTATGTACGCTACCCATCACAGGACCGGTGACAAGTGGTGCGTATATCCAATGTACGACTTTGCTCACCCATTGTCCGACGCCTGCGAGAATGTTACACATTCTCTGTGCTCACTGGAGTTCGAAAATCACAGACCACTGTACAACTGGTTTGTTGAGCAGTGTATTGACGGCGAAAAGCCAAGACAGATTGAGTTCGCCCGACTTAACCTAAACTACACACTTACCTCCAAGCGTAAGTGCCTAAAGCTGGTGGAGGACGGCATTGTGGACGGATGGAACGACCCTCGTATGGCTACCATCAGTGGTATGCGCCGTCGTGGTTATCCCGCGGAGGCTATTCGCGATTTTTGTGACAAAATCGGTGTATCAAAGGCATATAGCGTAATTGATTTTCCAATGCTGGAGAGTTGTGTTAGGGATAATCTTAACCAAAATGCTCCCAGAGCAATGGCAGTTATAGACCCTATCAAGCTGGTAATCGACAACTACCCACAGGACAAGGTTGAGACTCTGGAGGTTGAATACCATCCCGACCATCCTGAGTTTGGCAAACGCCAAATTCCATTCAGCAGGGAACTGTGGATTGAACGCGACGACTTTATGATTGAACCAATCAAGAAATATCGCCGTCTTTTCGTGGGTAACGAGGTAAGACTGTACAAAGCATATTGTGTTACCTGCACCGGCTACGACTTGGACGATAACGGGGAGGTTGTGGCTGTACACGCTCAGTATGACCCTGAGACCTTTGGCGGCGACACACCTGACAGACGCAAGGTTAGGGGTACTATCCACTGGCTCAGCACCGGGCACTGCATACCTGCTACAGTAAATCTGTATGAGCGCCTTTTCAATGTCGAAAATCCAAGTGATGAGGAGGGCGTTGGTTCCTTTGAGGACAATTTGAATCCCCAATCATTGATAAAGAAGTCCGCATATATTGAGCCTGCACTGGCTGATACTAAGCCCGGTGACAAATTTCAGTTTATGCGTACAGGATATTTTTGTACCGATACCACCAGTACCGCTGACAATATTGTGTTCAATCGTACTGTTGCGCTTCGTGACAGCTTTAATAAGAAAAAGTAATTTTTAGCAAAGAAGGCATTAATTTTGGCTGAAAGAAAGAATATAAAGAATATTGCAATCATTGCCCATGTTGACCATGGCAAGACAACATTGGTAGATGAGATGCTGCACCAAAGCGGCATTTTCCGTGACAATGAGGTTGTTCAGGAGCGTGTTATGGACTCCAACGATTTGGAAAAGGAGCGTGGTATCACAATCCTGTCCAAGAACACATCCATCCACTACAAGGACACAAAAATTAACATCGTAGATACTCCCGGCCACGCGGATTTTGGCGGCGAGGTGGAGCGTATTCTTATGATGGTGGATGGCGTTTTGTTACTGGTGGACGCCTTTGAGGGCTGTATGCCACAGACTCGCTTTGTATTGAAGAAAGCGCTGGGACTCCACAAGACTCCACTGGTTGTAGTCAATAAGGTTGACCGTGACGGCGCAAGACCGCAGGAGGTTGTGGACGAGGTACTGGACTTGTTTATTGAGCTGGGAGCAGATGATGACCAAATTGATTTTCCGGTTGTCTATGCATCAGCGAGGGATGGATATTCCGGTCTTGACCCCAATGTTCGTGAGGGTGATATGCGACCGCTGCTGGACGCTATACTTGAGAATATTCCGTCTCCGTCCGGAGACCCTGACGGCCCTGCACAAATACTGTTTTCTTCTTTGGAATATGACGATTATGTAGGTAGAATCGGTGTTGGCAGAGTTGAGCGTGGCACAATGCACATCAACCAGCCCTATGTTCTCTGTGACCTGGAGGGTAAACGCCAAAATGTTAGGGTGTCCCAAATGTTTCAGTTTGAGGGACTTAAGCGTGTGCCCTGCACCCAGGCAACCTTTGGCGACCTGGTGTGCGTTGCCGGTATTCCCGACCTCAATATTGGCGAGACCGCATGCGACCCGGATTGCGTTGAGCCACTGCCATTTGTCAAGATTGACGAGCCTACCATCAGTATGAATTTTATGGTCAATGACTCACCCTTTGCAGGTAAGGAGGGCAAGTATGTTACCTCTCGTAACCTTCGTGACAGGTTGTTCAAGGAGGTGGAGACAAATGTGTCCATGCGTGTTGAGGAGACTGACTCTATGGACACCTTCAAGGTTTCCGGCAGGGGAGAGCTGCATTTGTCAATCCTTATTGAGACAATGCGTAGAGAGAACTTTGAGTTTGCAGTGTCACGACCGCAGGTTATCCTCAAGCAGGACAAAAACACCGGCCAAACTCTTGAGCCTATGGAGATGGCTATTATCGAGGTACCCGAGGAATATGTGGGCGCCGTTATGACTAAGCTGTGCTCTCGCAAGGGCGAGGTGCAGAATATGGACACTCGCACCACCGGTATGACCCACATGGAGATTAAGATACCCTCCAGAGGTCTAATCGGTTATCGCAGTGAATTCCTAACCGACACCAACGGCAACGGCATTATGAATCAGCTGTTTGCCGGCTACGAGCCATATAAGGGTGATATTGAGACTCGTTCCCGAGGTTCAATCGTAGCCCACGAAACCGGCACAACCACCGGCTACGGATTGTGGAATACCCAGGACAGAGGCAAGTTGTTTGTAGGTCCCGGAGTTGATGTATATGAGGGTATGATAGTTGGCGAGTGTGCCAAGGACGAGGACATTGTATGTAATGTCTGCAAAAAGAAGCATGTTACCAACACCCGTGCATCAGGCTCCGACGAGGCACTTAAGCTTGTGCCGCATACTGTACTGTCTTTGGAGCAGAGTATGGAATTTCTTGCCGATGACGAGCTGCTGGAGGTTACTCCCAACTCAATCAGACTGCGCAAGACCATTCTTAATAAAGAACTAAGACTAAAGGCGGAGAGCCGTGCAAAAAAGTAATATGACTGCGGGATTGTACATACACATCCCTTTTTGCAAAAGCAAATGCCCGTACTGTGATTTTTATAGCGTAAAGTATCAGCCCGATGTTGCCACTCACTATGTCGATAGGCTAATATCCACTATGGATGATTATCATGGCACATTCGATACTATCTATTTTGGCGGCGGCACGCCGAGTATTTTGCCGGCTGGGGAGCTTGGCAGAATAATCGAGGCCGCAAAAAACCATTTTGTTATATCCGATGACTGCGAGATTACCGTGGAATGTAATCCTAGCAAGGATATGGCGCAGGACTTTGTTCTGTACAGACATTACGGAGTCAACCGAATCAGCATAGGTATGCAGAGCGCTGTGGACAAGGAGCGTTTTGCCCTGGGCCGCGCAGCAGGCAGGTATAAGGTGCAAAAAACTATTGCCGATGCCCGTAATGCCGGCATAAACAATATTAGCCTTGATATCATGCTTGGCACCCCAAAGCAGAGCTTGGAGTCACTGGACGAGACATTGTCATTTGTGGACTCCATGGCAGTTCAGCACATCAGCGCATATATGCTCAAGATAGAGGAGGGAACCCGATTTTACAAAATGCGGGATAACCTGCCACTCCCTTGTGAGGATGACTTGTCTGCTATGTATCTAAAAGTTGTGGATAGCCTAAACAAAATGGGACTTCACCAGTACGAAATCAGCAATTTTGCTCTGCCCGGGTACGAGAGCCGTCATAATAAAAAATATTGGCAGCTGGCTCCTTATTTAGGATTGGGCAAAAGTGCTCATTCCTATTGGAACGGCAGGCGCTTCTATTATGACCAGGAATTCAATCTTGTTAATGACGGCGTTGGCGGAAGTGATGAGGAGAGGATTATGCTGGGTCTTAGGCTCACCGAGGGCGTTGACAAATCCCTGCTGAACAGAGATGTTACCCCATACATAGATATGGGACTGATGACATATAGGGGCGACAGAGTTGCCCTCACCCCACAGGGTATGCTGGTGAGCAATACCATAATATCTCAATTGATGGCGCTGTAAAAAAACAGCGAAAATAAAAGCCGGGATTCACGAAAAAGTGAGTCC
>JBJEPK010000038.1:0-10949 GCA_051881195.1 Eubacterium sp.
CATCCCCTGATTGCCCCACATCAGAATGATAAAACTCTTTTTCTCCCATATGATTCTCAATGGATCGATATCTGAGCCTTGAAGCGCAAATTAAAGTGCCTGTATAAACATCCAAATCAGATTCTGACAAATTACCACAATCACACCAATATATATTTCCATCTTTCATAATCATTGTCGAATCTAATATTTCACAGGTGTAACTTTCATCAACAGGAAAAAGTTTAAGGTGTTTTAATCTTTGAAATTCCATCTCTATCATAGAGTCCTTTTCGCATTGTCGTTGAATTACAACTCGTAACACCCTACGATTGTTTAAGGGATACATTGAAAGATTTTCACCAACATATGCTCCACTTATGTAACTTATTTCTTTTATGCAACTATCATGAAAATAGCATACCTTTTCCATAAACCTCAATATTTCATCGTTAGTACTAATTATCTCCCACATGTAATGCTCTCTTTCTAAAATTATTCAAATATTAAAATTAAGCCTTCTCCAACGCCTGCACCTAACGGTCCAAACAAGAAATCATTAGTAACACCAATTCCTGTAGCATCATCTGCAGCTATAACAACGATTCCAATTACACAAATAGTCACTAATGCTGCTCCAGCAATAGGTTCCCATCCGATACTATAGGCAGGACCTCTAACACCATTTTCCCAATCGTGATTATGACCGCCATTGGGATCATGCGGATGTTTATCCGGCCTTCCATGGTCATCATGGTCATAATCGTGTTCCGGAGTACCATCTGGTCCATAAGTTCTTGAATCACCATTAGGTGCTGTGTAAGTACTTCCGGGTTCTCCGTTGTATGGGCGACGATTAGCATCGTGAGAAGATACATTTACCACGTTGCTTTGCTTTGATGGAGAAAAGAAATTCTTTACGGGCTGAATAATATTATTGTTTACCCAATTCGCGGCAGTTTCAACCCATTTGGGCCAATTACCATTTTCATCAGAAAGATTAACCGGATTATTAAAGCAGTAAGCAAATGTATTATAGCCTTGAACCGATTCTCCTGATCCCGATATAACTCTATCAGAATTGATAAATCTCCCCGTACCCGGGTCATAGTAGCGCGAATTGAGGTAGTAGAACCCCGTCTCTGCATCGTAGAAATACCCGCGATAACGGAACGGATTGGCGTAGGCGATATGGTCGGGGCTGTCGACAGCGTGCCCGTTGTTGTCAGCGGCAAGCACATTAACCGTGCAGTTGCCCCACTCGTCATAGTCATAGGTTGCCATCAGTCTGCCGGAGAATTCGTAGATACCTATAACATCGCCCTGTGCATTGTAGGCGAAATAGTAGGTTTCCGACTTCGGCTGATTGGACGAGTAGTGGTCATAGTGCACGCCGTAGACATTGCCGTTGCCGTCGAGAATAAAGGTCATATCCTTGCCATCGGAACTGTTCATACCAACCATCTGCCCGTTAGTGCGGAAGATGTTGGTTGTAACGCCGTTGACGGTTTTGGAAAGGCGCAAGCCGTTTTCATCGTAGGTGTAACTTGCCGTTAAGCCGTCTTTTGTCACACTTTGCAACTGCCTGCCTTTTGCCCAGGTAAAGGACATGCCGTCACGGTATTGCAGGGGATTGCCGATTTCGTCATAAGTAATGGTCTGCCCGTTGAAACTCGTCAGCAAATCCGACCAAGTGCTGTCGGTGTAGCCGTAAGTTTTTATGACCGTACCGTTTTGCGTAACGGAAGTAATATTGCCGTTTTGGTAATTGTATTCGGTGGTGATACCGTTACAACACAGAGAACCGTCCCCCTGTGTTTCCTCCCCTGTGTTTCCTCCCCTGTGTTTCGCTAACCGTCCCCTGATTGTCCTTTATTGGATACCGTCCCAAATCACATTTCCGTTTTCATCATAATGCCACAAATTATCAATATTCTCATCTAATGGCGAATCCGGATATGCGGTTTTAAAGACCTTTTTATATTCGGATTTATAATACTCCGTTTTTTCTTCACCTAAATTATACTTAATGCACATGGTGTCTGCGAAAACCAAAGCACTCAAAATTTGATTTGTATTCCCGTTTTCACAAGCCGCCTCATATAAAACATCTAAAACCTTGCATTTTTCTTCTACCGCTTCGTAACAATCAGTATGATAATAAAGTTCATTCTGTATACTGTTATACAATACATCATCATTTTGAATTAAATCAAAGCATTGCAACAGAGCTTGTTTGTATCCCCTCAAATCATATTCGTTCAAATACGCTTCGACATATGCAGCTAAGAACTTATCTTTGCAGGCTTGTTGTTCCTCAAGCGTTTTTGATGTAAAAGATTCGGAATCAGCGATTTGATTTTCAATGCACAATTTAGGAATATACTGTATAGCAACATCGTTGTCTATGTATGCATATTGTTCGCAAAAAATATACAAATTTTCAGCAGTAGGATTTCGGAAATACTGTTGTTCATCAATTTTAAATTTTATTTCGCCAGCAATATTCGCAAATACAAAACACCCTGCTAGAGATAGAAATATGATAAAAATCGCACGCGATACTTTTTTCATCAGATCCCCCCCTTACTGTGTCAAGTCATATACAGCATATGCTGCATATCCCAAACCAATCGCAAAAGTATACGACTTATCCCAAGAGGGCATCGTGTTTATTATAACTTGCTGTTGATATGGATTTAGATTTTCAAAAGGTATACCACTAATATCTTTATCAAAAGTGGTTGAGTTCTTGTATGGATCATCTATGGCAGAATATTCCATTCTATAATATGTTAACATCGTTTCATATTTATCTTCACAATGTTTTTGATAAGAAATGGGATCTGGTATTATGTTTTCATCAAAAACTATTACAGTTCTCCTAGTATCAGATGATTGTGAAATCCCTGCATTAACAACATTTGCAGCATGAGTTCTTTTTGCTTCTGAAGCGGATTTAGCAGTTTTGCCAAAAGAGATTGCAGACATTAGATTTCCTGCAATATTACCGATGGCTCGAACTATACGATTTGTTGAATTCTTAGCCGCTTTTATTGTGAAATCTAAAGCGGCTTTACAGACTCGTGCAGCAGCCGCTTTAATCGAATTCCAAATCGGTCCAGTTCCCTCGCTATCAATCATATTAATTGGGTTATTATTGCAGTAAGCGAACATATTATGAGACAGCATACCTGTATCGGTATCATAAATCCCATCCCCATTCACAAATCTCCCCGTACCCGGGTCATAGTACCGTGAATTGAGATAATAGAACCCAGTTTCCGCATCATAGAAATACCCGCGGTAGCGGAACGGATTGGCGTAGGCGATATGGTCGGGGCTGTCGACAGCGTGCCCGTTGTTGTCAGCGGCAAGCACATTAACCGTGCAGTTGCCCCACTCGTCATAGTCATAGGTTGCCATCAGTCTGCCGGAGAATTCGTAGATACCTATAACATCGCCCTGTGCATTGTAGGCGAAATAGTAGGTTTCCGACTTCGGCTGATTGGACGAGTAGTGGTCATAGTGCACGCCGTAGACATTGCCGTTGCCGTCGAGAATAAAGGTCATATCCTTGCCATCGGAACTGTTCATACCAACCATCTGCCCGTTAGTGCGGAAGATGTTGGTTGTAACGCCGTTGACGGTTTTGGAAAGGCGCAAGCCGTTTTCATCGTAGGTGTAACTTGCCGTTAAGCCGTCTTTTGTCACACTTTGCAACTGCCTGCCTTTTGCCCAGGTAAAGGACATGCCGTCACGGTATTGCAGGGGATTGCCGATTTCGTCATAAGTAATGGTCTGCCCGTTGAAACTCGTCAGCAAATCCGACCAAGTGCTGTTGGTGTAGCCGTAAGTTTTTATGACTGTACCGTTTTGGGTAACGGAAGTAATATTGCCGTTTTGGTAATTGTATTCGGTGGTGATACCGTTTCGCGTGACGGTTTTTAATTGATTCAGGGCATCGTAGGTATATGTTTCCTGCACCGCGCCGTTTTTGGTGATTTGGGTAATGTTGCCGACTGCATCATATTCATACCCGAGTTCACCAAAGCCTGAATTGTTTACGGATTTCAAGAGGGTTGTGGTTTTGTCCGTACCGACATCTTGATAGGTGTAGGTTGTGACACGGCGGTTTGCACCGCTTGTGTTGGAATAGGTGCGGCCGGTTACCCGCCCAAAACCGTCATAGGTAAACTCAATACGGTTTACATTGTGCATTTGCAGGGCGGTTACACGGTCAGCGAGGGGCGGGGGAAAAATCGCCCCTCGGATGTGCTATTTAGTCACAATCAGAGAACCGTCCCCTGATTGATTCCCTGATTGATTTTTATTTCCCAATCTCCATTAATATAGACTGTTTCAAACACTAACGTTCCTATTTTAAAGTAATAATTGTTAATATCTTCTATGAACGCACAAGCAACAAAACTATTGTCTGTATTCACAATTTGAAAATCAGTTAAGCAACTAACATCATTTGACAACATATTGCTAAAGCCAAAAATAGTAATGTAATATTCCTTGGTATCTGCTACTTGATAAAGTTCAATACTTAGGCCATTTTTTTTTAAAGTGTAAATAACTTTTCCTATATTAACAGGATTCAATTTATATACATTACCTTCTTTAGCAAACACAACACTATTTACAGAGCTGTTATCGTGTGAATATAGCACAAAACAAGAATCTTTTCCGAATACCACCTGTTCTATACTTCCTTGATATGCATACTCAAATATCTGTTGCGGTGAAGTAAATAGTGCCATTCTATTTTCAATTGGAAATAATACTGATAAATAAAATAAACAAAATACCATAATCAAGGAAAAGATTCGTATTAATCCCTTTTTTAAATGTTTTTTAGACATTATCGTAATTATTGTTAAGATTAAAACACTAATTATAATCCTTATTGTCCAAAACATAAAAATCCTCCACTATGTATGTTTATGCTGATCCAGCAGCCACAGCAACACCTGCTCCTGCTCCCGATTCCGCTAAGGCGGGTGCCAAAAAAAGGGCGGCAATAAACCAGCCATTTATACTTACATTCGTATAATCCGTCTGTACATTTTGGACATCCCCATCCCATAAAACGACTGACTCCGCAGCCTCAAAACCAACTTTGAATTGACTCAAGTCCACTTTTAGACCGAAGCTGGATTGACATTCACCTGATATCATAGAGCTAGTTATCCCAATATTATCTACACCTAGGCTTAAATCTACGATAACTCTTTCTGTTTGAATTTTAATTCCTACAGAAGATTTAAGTTTAGAATCTGTTCGAACTTTAGTATATATAGATATCGGTTTTCTTCCACTACCTTTTCGATGTGTGGAAGTACTATTTTTTGTACCTACCTTATATACAATAGGACTTAGATTCGAGATTAAGTCATTAGGTGTTTCCCATTTAGTTTCGCTTGTATAAGTCGAGTTATAACCAAATGTACTACTCACCCAATTTTTTACAGTCTTCCATGCTTCAGAAATTTTCTGTTTTACATCTGCCCACCTATTTCCATTCGTATCCGCTCTATTTACAGGATTATTCCCACAATATGCAAACATATTTTTGTCGAGCACACCTTGCCCTGTTTGCACATAACAATCCCCATTTAAAAACCTACAAAGCACCGGCATATAGTAGCGTGAGTTTAAGTAATACAGTTCAGTTTCTGCATCGTAGTAATACCCGCGATAGCGAATGGGATTGATGTGCCCGATATGGGACATATCGGTGATGTCGTTGCCGTCAGCGTCTGTAACCGATACTACATTGCCCCATGCATCGTACGCATACTTCGCCACAACCGCGCGGGAACTGTTCAACACCATATCTACATCGCCCTGTATGTTGGTCAAGTAGTAGTATGTTGCACCGTTGTAGGTAAACCCGTAATACTGCCCGTTATTATCGTACATAAAGACAAGGGTATTGTCACCGCATTTTTGCCCCGCAAGAATACTACCGTTGTAGAAATATTCGGTGGTTGTAACCGTACCGTTGGTTTCGGTCATGGTTTTGGAAATTCTTTGCCCGTCGGTATTATAACAATACGACAGTATTTCTCCCTCTGCGCCGGTAATTTGCTGTAACTGCCGCCCATTCCACGAAAGTTGTACATCATCTAAACTGACAGGATTGCCGATTTCATCATAGGAAATCGCAGTGCCGTTAAAATTCGTCAGCAAATCCGACCAAGTGCTGTCGGTATAAGCCCAAGTATAGGTGTTTTGCGGCTGTGCAGGCAGTTCGCCTGTGGTATAGGCGTATTCCTTTTTCTCGGTGATATTTCCGTTTACATATGCATAAGTATATGTTTTTCCGATTTGTTGATTATTTTCGCGGACAAGTTGGTTGAGGCTGTCATATTCATATGTGTTGGTGTATCGCGTACCAAATGCAACACTTGTGATATTCCCAACCGCGTCATAGGTGTATCGGTATACGCCGAACGATGTACGCACACCGCTTAGCAAAGTGGTAGTATGATTTTCATCGACATTTGCATATCCGTAGGCGTACAAGATGGCAGCACCGTCGGTAAAAATGGATTTACCGCTTAATCTGCCGAGGGAATCATAGGAATTGTTGATTTTTTCCTGCCCGTTCCAAGAGACTTTATAGATTTGGTCGGGCATTTGCCCTTGGCTTGCATCGCCGTAGGTGTAGCCGATATTCTGCGTGCCGAGGGGCGAAAAATGCTTGACACCGGTTAAATAATTGGTCTTGTCGGCATAGGTGAAATCGGTGGAACTGCGCAAAGTGCCGCCGTTTACGCCCGTGCCCGTGTATTCGCGTTCGGACACCACGCGGTTTGCAAGGTCATAGACAAATTTTGTGCGCGTATTTGCCGCGTAGTCAATTGTTTGCGACAGTTTGCCGTTTGTGCCGTATTTGTAGACCGCGCGGTTTGTACTGCTCCCATTATAGCATATCTGCGTCAATCTATCAAGGTCATCATAGGTATTTTCTACATAATCCCCATTATCCGGACTGCCGTAGGTTTGCTTCGCAATTCGCCCGTTCGGCGCGTATTCAATGCTCGACAGCGTTCGCCATGTGGAGCCGTTGCCGACCTTTGTGGCGATGGTTCTGCCAAAGACATCATAATCAAATTTGTATTGTAACGCGCCGTTGACATTGATGGTATCCAAACGGTCATTTTCGTAGGTGTATGTGTTGGTCATTCCGCCCGACGAAACCGTCTTCAACTTGTTGTCATTCGGGTAGTAGGTATATTCGGTTTCTCTGTTTAGCGCGTCGATGGTTTTTGTAAGTGTGCCTTTGGTCTCGTTATATTGGTAGGCGGTTGTGTTCCCGCGCTGGTCTTTCGAGGTCGCGGCAAAGTTGCCGTTTGCGGTATAGGTCGTTTCGGTAACAATGGTTTTGTCCTCGGTCGCCTCTACGGGGTAGAAATACCAGCGCTGACCGTAGCAGGGCTCATCTGCGTTCGGGTAGGGCGTGGTTTGGTACACGGTCTTCGATTGTTCCACATAATTCCCGTGCATTTGCCCGTCTACCAGTTTTGTGTAGTCCGAGCAAGCGGTAAACAGCGAAAAAGTATTATCCTTTTCTTTTACAATTTTAAATTTTTGCGCATTACCGCCATTGTACGGGAATAATTCCAATGCTGTGCCGTTCGCATTGCCGCCACCTTTAACATCTAAATAATAGTTTTGTTCTGTATACTCCACTGCCGCCAAAGTATAAACATCGGTAGTGCCGGGAACTAATGTAAGTTTCCAATATTCCTCAGCACTTGTCGGCGTATACCGATAGGTGGTAATCAATGCGCCTGAACTTCTCTGGTATCCGCTACATAATGCTAACCCTGAATAAGCATTTACAAGAATGTACTCCTTACCTGATTCAATCGTTGTTGCGGGTGCTCTGGCTGTGATTTCGGCTTTGGTGACATTGCCGTTGCCGTCATAAGTAAATCCGTACTGTTGCCCGTCAGATGAAAGTGCATAGGTCAGTTGTTTTTTGTCATTGTAGGCGTATAAATACGAACTGCCCGAGGGGTTAAGCATAGAGGACATTTGGTTGGTGCAATAGGTGAATTTAGAATTGGTTTCGGCAAGGTCTTTTGTCGAAACCACATTGCCGTTTATGTCATAATCGTAGGTCTGCCCGTACTGCTCTTTAAAGCAGAACGCACCCGTCATATAGGCGGCGTTAACATTGTGGTTATACAACAGGGAAATGGCAATTTTGCCGTAATCTTCGGGGATAATGGCTTCTTCTGTCACAAACTGCCAAGCGTTTTTCAAATCGGGATTGCAGTTTAAGTGGATATAGCCTTTCCATCTGCCGCTTGCATCGTAATAATGCAAAACGATTTCAAAATCAGGCTGATAGGGGTCACCGTCTTTGGTGCCGTTTTCAATCGGTGCGGACGAAGCATATGCCCACATGCCGAAACTAAACACATCACCTTTTTTGCCCGAAACATATATAGTCTGCAAAAGGCTCTTGTATTCTCCCTCAACCGTGCCGGGCAACTGCCCGCAACGGCTGAATCCCGACAAACTGCAATTGGCAGTCCAACCTGCTTCGCCGCCCTCTGACGCCCAGCAAGTCATGCCGTTGGTAAAGCCCGAATTTTCCACAAGGTTAAAGGTACTTTCGCCCTCGCCCTTTTCAAGCTGTAAATCGTCAAACCAAACCGTGCCGCTTGCACTGCCGCCAAGGCCCATTACAAGCCGCGCGGTACAGCCCTGCGGCAGGGTGAAAGTGACGCTCTTTCGTTCCCAACCATCGGTTTTGGTCGTCTGTTCAATAAAATACCCGCCGATGCATGCATTCGATGCGTTCCAAATCTCGACGAACATCGAGACGCCGTTCGGTATGGTTGCCCCTTCGGTATTGACATATGCTGAAAAAGTATATGTACCCGCTGAGAGCCCGTTTACATATTGCACGGCATTCACACGCCCCGTGTTTGATGCGGCTTTGTATACTTTCAGCGCGGAATTGGTGATATTTTTGCGGCTTGTATCAATCGAAATCGACTGATTTGCCGTATTTTCAATGTAATTTACATACCCGTTAGAATACGCGCGCGTAAAACCGGGATTTACGACATAGTTTGTGACGGTTTGCAGAACTTGTGACTCTTGTGTCAATTTGTTCGCGCGGCTGTCCGTAACAGAAGTGGGCTGTGCCCATTTATAGAATTGCGCAGAGCCGTCTTTATCGGACACAATGCCGGTAAACTGCCCCGAATCATTGAATTGATAGGTGTAACTACGGTCTAATAAAACATCGGTTACCGTTGTGGAATTTTGCTTGTAGGCAAAGGTGTATTTTTCAAGCAGATTGCTGTCCGACGCACCCCAGTTGATTTGGGTCACACGCTTTTGCGCCGAACTGTCGTAACTGATTTTTGTGCGCGTGCCGTCAATCCCGCGGATTTCACTAAGCAAATTGTTGGTGTAACTGAGCACAACACTTTGACTGTCTGCAAAGTGGATGGCGGTCAATTTTTTCGGACTGCTGCTGTCATATGTAAATGTAGTTTCCCGCCCGGCGGGGTCAGTTATCTTGCTGACCTGCCGAGATTCACTTGACGCATAGGAAAAAGTGTATATGCGTCCGGCACCGTCCGTAATGGTCTCTAAACGCCGATCGCCGCCGGCATCAGTATAGGTTAGACTGCTGGTAATGCCGGTAGGATTTTTGAGCTGAACCAAATTTCCCCACCAATCGAAATACATCTTGTTTTCGTCTTTATCTACCATTTCGAAAACAGCGTCAGGTGCAGTTGAAATTGAGCCCTTGGAAATCTCGGTCAGCGTGTAACCGAGACCGTCTTCATCTTTATAGACGGTTTTATTATTTTCCGTCTCTTTTTTCAGCCAGTGCTTTGTGCCGTCAGCATCGTTGAAATAATATTTATAGCCGTTTTCCACTAAAACGCTGTCATAGCGAATATACAGATTATAGTTTGTCTGCATACCAACGCCGATTTTAGAGTTTGAAACTTCTCCTTTGTTGGCATTGTATGCCAAGGACAGTTCTACCGGCATCAAATTCCCGCCGTCATCCTGCGTAATCGGCTGTGCAAAAACAAAGTTTCCGTTGAAATTATTCACGCTTGCAATGCCACCGCGCCCTGCGGAAAGGTTGGTGTATGACCAATGATCCTCATAGCCGGACATATTGCGGTACTTTACATATAAAATCGGGCGCACATCCGTGAAATCAGAATATTGGTTAGAAAACAGCCATGCTTTGTGGGTGTTGGTTGCTTCGCTGTCTAACATAAATCCGTTGTTCGCATATTCTCCGGCATACCAGCCGCGAACCAAATCTGTGATTTCCAAGTATTTTAACTCCGGATACCACGCGCTGTCTTGGTAATTGGGCTGTGTTTTGTTATCAGCGGATAACAGTAAATAATCTAAAATATAGGTGTCATTGGTCGGATATACGTTGTAGGTTAAACTGCTTGCCGTCCATGAACTCGTTACTTGATAAGCGTTTAAGCGCACGGTATCGCCGGTTGAATATACATTTCGCTTCCAAACAGCAAATTTTGCGTCAACAACTTTCGAGGCTATGCCGCCGATATCCGGTAATGAATGAATTTTAATATAGGTTCGTGCAGAACCGTATTCATAAATATTTCGACCGACATACATACTACCTGCATCACTCGCACCTATGCCGTGTGCTGTGTTCGGGTGTCCCGAATCGACAAAGGTGCAAGTCATTTCTTCGACAGTCTGCTTTGTTTTTATTACAGGGTCAACCGTCACAGGAAATGCGCGTTCTTCTGCCTGTATCCAAGTGCTGTCCAGCGTTAAAGTAACGCGGAAAGTATCATTTTTAATTTCGCCGAGTATTAAAGTTACACCCGTAGAGGTTTCACCGTTTGCGTCCGCCATATACGGAGCAGAAAGGGTATACACAACCGTACCGTCGCTTGCGCGCAGTTCTATCGTTTGTGTAT
>JBJEPK010000039.1:0-10925 GCA_051881195.1 Eubacterium sp.
ACACCGGGTTATCATAAGCCACACAACAAGCTGGGCGAAAAGATGAATCAGGCTGTGGGCGATTCCATCGGCGGAGTTGATGCCTGCCTTTTTGTAGTAGAGTCCAAGGGCGATATAAAAAAAGGCGAACTGGAACTAATTGAAAAATTCAGCAAGATGGATATGCCTGTTATCTTGGCAATCAACAAGATCGATATGCTAAAGGACAAAGAAGAGCTGCTGCAGAGAATAGTGGAGCTGAATAAACTATACGACTTTGAGGCAATTGTTCCGGTATGTGCAACCGATGGTCAGGGTGTTAGCGACCTAATTGACGAAATGAAAAAGTTGTCCTTTGAGTCACCTCATTTCTTCCCGGATGATACACTCACTGACCAGCCGGAAAGAGTGCTGGCTGCCGAGATTATCAGAGAGAAGATTTTGCGCCTTATGGACAAGGAGGTACCACACGGTATCGCAGTGTCAATAGAAAAAATGCGTGAGCGCGAAAATCAGCCGATTATGGATATAGAGGCTATTATTTACTGTGAGCGCGAGACCCACAAGGGTATGGTGATTGGAAAAAAAGGCGCAATGCTTAAAAAAATCTCAACCTTTGCAAGACAGGATTTGGAGGCATTTTTTGACATAAAGATTAACCTTCAAACCTGGGTTAAGGTAAAAGAAGATTGGCGAAACAGAGAGGGTCTTATCCACAATTTTGGATTGGATTAAATTGGCACAAATCAATAATCATCCCATAGGATAAAATAGTATGGGGGCGATATTTTGGATTTGTGGCAGCAGTTTTGGAATAGTGGCAGTGTGGAGGATTATTTGGCTTACAAAAAGTCGCAGACACCTGCCGATGATGTAGAGGTAAAGGATGCAAACGACTACCAAGGGCATTATAATCAGAGAACAGACAATTGGGGAGAGTGACAGACTGGTCACCCTCCTTACTGCTGATTTTGGTCTTGTAAAAGCCTTTGTTAGACGCGCAAAGACAATAAAAAGCAAAAATCTGTCAGCCACCTCTCTGTTTGTGTATGGCGAATTTTCACTATACCGTGGCAAAGACGCTTTTGTTATTGATAACGCAACGCCGATTGAGGTGTTTTTTGAATTAAGGGCAGATATTGAGCGCCTGGCTTTGGCACAGTATTTTGCACAGATTACATATTATTTGGCAGGTGAGGAACAGCCTGCCCCCGAAATGCTGCGATTACTCCTTAACTCCCTGCATCTATTGTGCCGAGGAAAAAAAGATTTGAGACTAATCAAAACTGTTTTTGAACTGCGACTGATTACACTGGCAGGATATATGCCAAATTTAGTTGCTTGCTATAGGTGCGGCACCTATGAGACGGAGACGATGTCCTTTGATATGCAGGAGGGATGTATTTATTGCAGCGATTGTCATCGCAACAACGCAATAGTTGTGCCGTTGTCGGTTATTTCTGCAATGCGTTTTATCTGCCTTGCAGAGCTAAATAAAATTTTTTCGTTCTCCTTAGCAGAGGATAATATGTCACTGCTTTGCGGTATTAGTGAGCAGTATTTGTTAACAAAGATAGAGGGTAGAGTAACTACCCTGGAGTTTTATAAAGGATTATTTTCATGAACAAGCATTACGAAACTTTAGAACTAAATAAGGTGCTTGAATTACTTAGCAAGGAGGCAACCTGTGAGGACGCAGTGGAGCTGGCCATGTCCATTCAGCCATCCACTGATTTTATTACCGTATGCAATTTGCTGACCCAGACCGAGGACGCCTTTTCTTTATTGGCAAGATTTGGAGGTCCGTCCTTTTCAGGTTTGCGTAATGTAAACAATTCTCTGGCTCGTGCCAATGCAGGCGGTTCTCTCAATCAGCGAGAACTATTGACCGTTGGTTACACCTTGAGAGCTATTAGAACAGTTTACGAGTGGCGTAGTCATTGCAGCGGCGTCAATACATCACTGGACTTTTTGTTTGATTCTATTACTGTAAATAAGTACCTCGAGGACAGAATTTTTGCCTGTATTATCAATGAGGACGAGATTAGCGACAAAGCCAGTGAGACTCTTGCCGACATTAGGCGCAAAATCAGAGCCAAGTCCTCGTCAGTTAGGGACAAGCTGGATTCTATGATTCACTCCCCACATTATACAAAATTCTTGCAGGAGGCTATTGTTACCCAACGTGGAGGTAGATTTGTAGTCCCCGTCAAAAGTGAGTGTCGCGGTAACGTACCGGGCCTGGTACATGACACCTCATCCAGTGGTGCCACTGTGTTTATCGAGCCTGTTAGTGTTGTTGATGCCAATAATGACATAAAGATGCTGCAAGGCAAGGAACGGGACGAGATTGCCCGTATTCTCTATGAACTGTCTGTGGAGGCTGGCGGATTTGCCGACGCTATCAAGCATAGCTATGAGTCCTGTGTGCAGCTTAATTTGATTTTTGCCAAAGCACATTTGGCATATAAGATGAAAGCGGTAAAGCCCATTGTCAACACCGATGGAATTATTGACCTTAAGTCGGCTCGACACCCACTTATTGACAAAAACAGGGTAGTTCCCATTGACATTAGTCTTGGTGAGGAGTTTGATACTTTGGTTATTACCGGACCTAATACCGGTGGCAAGACTGTTTCCATCAAGACAATCGGTTTGCTTACTCTTATGACCATGTGCGGCTTGCTAATTCCTGTTAGTGACCGCAGCAGAATATCAATTTTTCACAAGATTTTGGTAGATATTGGTGATGAGCAAAGCATTGCCCAGAATTTATCCACCTTTTCTTCTCACATGATTAACACAATAGATATTATGGCGCAGGCTGATGACAGTTCTTTAGTCCTTATTGACGAGCTTGGTGCCGGTACTGACCCTGTTGAGGGCGCTGCTCTCGCTGTATCTATTATTGAGAATCTTAGGAGTAAGGGTGCCAAGATAGCATCCACTACCCACTATGCCGAGCTTAAGGCTTATGCACTGGACACTCCCGGTGTTACTAATGGTTGCTGTGAGTTTGATGTGGATACTCTGAGCCCCACATACCGTCTGCTTATCGGTGTACCGGGTAGGTCAAATGCCTTTGCCATATCACAGCGTTTGGGTATGGACAGTACTGTCATAGACCACGCCAAGGGTATAGTAGGCTCGAATAATCGTGATTTTGAGGCAGTGCTGGAGAAATTAGAAAGTACCCGTCAGGCTTTGGAGGAGGAACGCAAGCAAGCAGAATTAGCCACTATGCGTGCCAAAAAGCTGGAGTCCAAAGCCCAATCGGAAAAGGATAAAATCAAAACTCTAACCGAAAAAGAGATGGACAAGGCAAAGCGCCAGGCAGAAAAACTAATCCAGCAGGCTAAACGCCAATCTGCCGAATTTTTGTTGGAGTTAGAAAAATTGAAGAAAGAGCAGGATAGCTCCAATGCTACCGAAATTGCTCGCAAGACCCGTCGAGTTATTAAGTCTCAGATGGGAGAGATGGACGACCTTATCAATCCACAGGAGATTGCCGAGCACTGGGACTATGACTATAAGCTGCCCCGCGACCCGGTTGTAGGTGACTCTGTTATTATTAGGGGACTTGGTGAGGGCGAGATAATTGACATTAAGAATAATCAGGTGTTTGTTAAGGCAGGCTTAATTAAGACCAGGGTTAAATTGTCGGACATTATGCTTACCGAAAAAAAGAGAAAGACTGCCACCACCGGCAGGAATCTGTACCGCACATCATCCCGTGCCGACGCCGATGTTAAGACTGAATGTGACCTGCGTGGCCAAACTGTTGACGAGGCGATAGGCAATTTGCTCCGGTTCATTGACAAATGTGTACTCAATAGTATGAGCGAGGTGCGTATTATTCACGGAAAGGGAACAGGTGCTTTGCGTTCTGCCGTAACCGAGGAATTGAAGCATCATCCCAATATACTTGAGTATAGGCTTGGCAAGTACGGTGAGGGTGAGGACGGAGTAACTATCGCAAAACTTAAATAGTGTTATTGTTGAGGCGAACAGTTTATTAAGGTAAACAATGTTCGCCTCATTTTTATCAAGAAAAAAGTACAGCCTCCATGGACTGTACTTTGTCTATACAAATACAAAATGTATCAGCAACATATATCCTATTGTACCTACTGCGATACTTAGCAGTACATTCTTTTTTAATATGTGTACTATAGCCGTCATCGCCACTGCCATAAGCTGCGGAGCAATGTAATTTATGTCACCCTTTGTGAAATCTCGCAGGCAGTAGATTATCAGAGCGCCGATTATTGCTACCGGAAGAATTCCACCCAGATACTTAATGAATTTCGGTACTTCTTTGCTGCCGCCGAATAGGGCAAAGGGGAACAGTCGTGTGGCAAAGGTGCAGACTGACGCCACGGCAATCATAGCAATAAGATAGGTGTTAGTCATTGGTTGCCACCTCACCTTCTGTATCAAAATAGTTTTTGCCCAGGGATAGGGTAAGCACAATGATGCCTAGGGTGGGGAGCAGGAACTTGTCCGGACCGAAGATTATCAGACAAATGATGGCGCAAAACACTCCTATACCACCAATCATCTTTAATTTTATGCCCTTGCCCCTAATCAGGTCAATAAAGATAACTACAAACAGTGCAGTCATGCTGAAATCAACACCGGTAAAGTCGATCGGTATCATTTGGCTCAGCAATGAACCCAGTACCGAACCCAGTATCCAATATAAGTGGTCAAATTCTCCTATCAAGAATCTGGCTCTAGCTTCGTCAACATTATCAGGCACCGTGGTTATTGATGAGTTTACGGAATATGTTTCGTCCGTTAGAGTGAATATTGTGAATGGGTATCTCCAGCCACCTTTTTTGAACTTTTCTATGTACGATAATCCATAAAACATGTGTCTGGTGTTGATGAACAGGGTCATCATAGCCACTGTGGGCAGGCTGGCACAACTGTTAATGAGGGATACCAACAGGAATTGTCCGGAGCCCGCATATACTACAACTGATATTATCATTGCCCACACCCAGTTGTACCCGACTTCATACAGCATAATGCCAAACGCAGAGCCTAAAAAGAGATAGCCGAATAACACGGGTAGGGATTGCTTTATTGCATACCTTAGAGTAGCAGTCTTGCTGATTTTCATTTTTTCCTCACTTGCTGATTTTTTACTATTATATATGATACCTATACATTATTCAACAGTAAAAATTGTTACAATTTTTGTGATAATTGTCTTGACATTGGTTGGGGTATTTAGTATAATAGTCAAGCGTTGTAAAGATAAAATGCTTTACAAAGCAAATCGCTTTACAGGAGGGGTCATAGTGGCTAAGGATTTGAGCATATCCTATCTTTTGGATTTTTATGGCGTAATGCTTACCAAAAAGCAACACGATTTTTTAAGTTACTACTATGATGAGGACCTCTCACTATCCGAGATTGCCGAGAATGAGGGCATTACTCGTCAGGGTGTACGCGATGCAATCAAGCGCGCCGAGGCTCAGTTGTTTGATATGGAAGCCAAGCTGGGGCTTGCTGCTCGATTTAAAGAGCTGAAGGACAATTTGGGCGAAATCAAGGATTGTGCCGACAAGATATATGAGTACAATCTCAATCACAGCCTCTCACGAGAGGTAAATGACAATGCTACCAGGATTAAGTCCATAGCAGATTACTTAATGGATAGGGAGTGATTACTTGGCATTCGAGGGTTTGAGCGATAGATTAGAGAATTCCTTTAAGAAGCTCCGTGCCAAGGGCAAGCTTACCGAGTCAGACGTTAAGGAGGCTATGCGTGAGGTTCGTCTTGCTTTGCTTGAGGCAGACGTAAACTACAAGGTAGCAAAGGAATTTACAAAAAAAGTAACCGACCGTGCCATCGGCTCCGATGTTATGGAGTCATTGACACCGGGACAGATGGTAATAAAGATAGTTAACGAAGAGCTGACAGACCTTATGGGTGGTAATGAGAGCAGATTGGCTATTGCCAATCATCCCCCTACCATCATTATGATGTGTGGTCTGCAGGGTAGTGGTAAGACCACTCACTCCGCAAAGTTAGCCTTGAAACTAAAAAAAGAGGGTCACAGACCATTACTGGTTGCATGTGACGTGTACCGTCCTGCTGCTATCAAGCAGCTGCAGGTTGTGGGTGAGCAGGTTGGTTCCACTGTGTTCGAGCTGGGTACGGAAAATCCGGTACACATTGCCCAGGAAGCCATCAAGTACGCCAAGGACCACGGCAATGATTATGTAATTATTGATACTGCCGGCAGACTTCATATTGATGAGGAACTGATGGCAGAGCTAACAAATATCAGAGCCACAGTTCATCCTCACGAGATTTTGTTGGTTATAGATGCAATGACCGGTCAGGACGCTGTTAATGTAGCCAAGAGCTTTAATGACGTTTTGGGTATTGACGGTGTTATCCTTACCAAGCTGGATGGCGATACTCGTGGCGGTGCTGCGCTGTCAGTTAGGGCAGTTACCGGCAAGCCTATCAAGTTCGTCGGTACAGGCGAAAAGCTTGATAATCTGGAGACATTTCATCCCAGTCGTATGGCTTCCCGTATTTTGGGTATGGGCGATGTACTGTCCTTTATTGAACGAGCTGAACTTGCCCTTGACGAAAAGAAAGCCCAGGAGCTTGAAAAAAAATTAGCTAAAAACAAATTTGACCTTAACGATTTGCTTGATCAGTTTGAGCAGATTGAGCGTATGGGCTCTCTTAAGGATACCATCAAGATGATTCCCGGCATCGGCAAGCAGGTTAAGGACGAAGATATTGACGAAAAGGCATTTGACCGTTTTAGGTCCATCATCTACTCCATGACCAAGGAGGAACGTGCTCATCCCGAGATTATCAACGCATCTCGCAAACGCAGAATTGCCGCCGGTTGCGGTAAGCAGGTGGAGGATGTCAACAAGCTGCTATCCCAATTCAAGCAGATGCAAAAGATGATGAAGCAGTTTGGTGGCAACAAAGGTCCTAAGATTAGCAAAAAAATGCGTCGTATGATGCAGCAAAACCCGGAAATGGCTGAAAAGCTGATGGGTAACACAAAGGGTAATAATCCCTTTGGATTTTAGTCAAAACCCAATAAGTTACTAGTTATTTATTGGTATTAATATTTTACATTTTATATTTTGGAGGTAATAAAAATGGCAGTAAAAATCAGACTTCGCAGAATGGGTGCAAAAAAGGCTCCTTTCTACCGTGTAGTAGTAGCAGACTCAAGATATCCTCGTGACGGTCGCTTCATTGAGGAAATCGGCACATACAACACAATGACTGACCCTGCAGAAATTAAGATTGACGCAGACAAGGCAAAGAAGTGGATAGCTAACGGTGCTCAGCCGACTGACACTGTTAAGTCAATTCTCAAAAAAGAAGGCATCCTTTAATCCTTAATTGTTTTTGATTCAGGATATATTAGGAGGTGTTTTCTTTGGAGGAATTATTGATATCCATAACCAAGGGCTTAGTTGATAACCCGGAGCAAGTTTCAGTTGATGTTAATGAGCCAAACGAAGAAGGCGTAACCGTATATCATCTCCATGTTGCCGAAAGTGATATGGGCAGAGTAATAGGTAAGCAGGGCAGAATTGCTAAGGCGATTCGTGTTGTTATGCGCGCCGCAGCTACTCGCAACGATGCAAAAATATCAGTTGAAATAGACTAAAACAACGAAAACTCCACAACATAAATGTGGAGTTTTTATTGCATAAAGGAGAATAAAAATGAAGAAGGTTTTATCTTCTGCTTTTGCACTTTTTATGGTGCTGTCCATAGCATTTTCTGTGCCTGCAAGTGTTTATGCCGGCAGTATGAGTGCTATGTGCCGAACTACTATATATACCCATAATACCACCAAGCTTAAGGTTAAGGTAGGCTCAAAGAAAGTTGCGAATAGTAAGTGCACCTTTTCTACTTCTAACAAGAATGTAGCCACCGTATCGTCATCAGGGTATGTAAAGGGTATTAAAGCCGGAACTGCCACCATCACAGTCCGTCTTAAGTCCAATAAAAGCAAATATTGCAAGATTAAAGTCAGAGTAAAAACAAATTATCTTTCTACTCCAAAGACAACTATCCCGTTTGCTAAGGGCAGTCGCAATAGATTGGTTGTTTACTACAAGGGCAATCGTGCCGGCAGTGGTACTGTTTCTTTTAAAAGCAGTAAATCTTCAGTTGCAACTGTTGACAAGGATGGTTATGTAAAGGGCGTTAAGGCCGGTACTGCCACTATTAAGGTAAGGTTAAAATCAAACACAAATATGTACCGTATAATTAACATCAAGGTAATTGACTCAAAAACATATACAATGACGCCGGGCTCGGCACCCCTTAACGGCAAGTTCCTTAATTTCAGCAATTCATACAACAGCTACAGCGACGATTATTATGCCCTGCGCTCATATATGGAGTATTTTGAAAAGCATGGCGGCGGTACCGTCAAGCTTTCCAAGGGCACCTATGTCCTAAGCGGAACTGTTTGTATTCCAAGCAATACTACCATCAAGTTGTCCGACGGCGCTACTATCAAAAAGACAGCAAAGACCAGTTCATCATCATCCAATAACGCTCCCGGCACCGGCTTTATGTTTGTTGCTCCAAGCAAGGCAAATGTTTCCGGTGCTTACAGCAAGTATAACGGCGTTCATGATTCGTCCATTGTGGGCACAGGTACAGCAACCATTGATTATAAAAATGCACCGGTAGGACGCATTGGATGTACTATTGTTATGTGCCACTCTAAGAATATAAAGATTACCGGTATTACATTCACCAATCTTAGATACGGCCATTTTATTGAGATGGATGCCTCGTGTGATGTGTTAGTTAAGGACTGTATATTTAAGAACGAACTCCATGATGAGTACAACTCTTCCTCTGAGTGTATCAATATTGATACCCCTGACAAACAGACCGACGGCTTTCACCAGACCTGGACATCCTACGACAAGACCCCAAACAAGAATGTTACCATTTCCTACTGCAAGTTCTCCAATGTTCAGCGTGGATTAGGTTCACACCAGTATAGCGGAGGCAAGTATCATACCAATATCAATGTTAGTAACTGCTCATTTACTAAGTGTTTCAATGGCGGTATTGGCATTATGAACTGGAAGGATTCTACTATTGAAAACAATACCTTCAACGGTATTGGCAAGGACACTTATGGCAATGTGCTCAATACCGAGTATATAACTCATGTTAGGGGTATGTTTGTTGCAGGCAGTTCCGGACTTGTGATTAGTAACAATTCATTTAAGAATTTATATGAGTGCATACGCTTGTTCCCAAAGGAGAACAAGGGATACCCAATCAGCTATAATCATTTCAGCGATGCTGAGATTAGGTCATTTGCCGAGGATAACACTTATTCCGGCTCACATGTTGACAGACCTTATGTTATGGTGTATGCCGGTACTAAAAACGGTCAGTCCACAGATTTTCAGTACAAGTTGGAGTTAACGAAAAAGTAATATGAATCAGTTTTTAGAATTAGGTAAGGTAAATAATACTCACGGCTTGCGTGGTGAAGTCAAGGTTGCACTTTGGTGCGACGATATATCCTATGTCAAGCAGTTGAAATATGTATATCTTGATGATAAGGGTAGTGAGAGATTAACTCTCATATCTGCCCGACCACAAAAAAACATCGGCATACTCAAGTTTGCTGAGATTACCACTATTGAGCAGGCACAGGAACTGAAGAATAAGATTATTTACTGCAACCGAGATGATGCCCATATTGATGATGACGCATATTATATAGCAGATGTTATCGGCTGTCGCGTGGTTGACAAAAATGACGGCAGGGACTACGGCAGGATTGTGGATGTTACCAACTACGGTTCATGCGATATATTTGATACCGTTAAGGACAAAAGGCATACGCTGATTCCTGCCATTCCGGACATTATTGACAGCGTAGATACTGAGACCGGAGTAGTTACTATTATACCGATGAAGGGGCTTTTTGATGAGGATTGATATACTTACATTATTTACTGATATGTGTAACTCTGTGCTCAGCGAGAGTATTATCGGCAGAGCCCGTGCGGCAGGTAAGGTCGAGATTAATTGCCGCGATATACGGGATTATACCGATGACAAACACCGTAGAGTTGACGACAAGCCCTACGGTGGCGGTATGGGTATGGTTATGCAGCCACAGCCTATTTATGATTGCTTTCAGTCCCTGTGTGATGAGATAGGTGCTACTCCTCATTTGCTCTATATGACTCCACAGGGTAAGACATTAACTCAAGAAAGAGTAAAAGAGCTGGCAAAGATGGATAATATCGCTATTCTCTGCGGACACTATGAGGGAATAGACGAGCGAGTAATTGATGTTCTCCGTCCGGAGGAAATATCCATTGGTGATTATGTTCTCACCGGTGGTGAACTACCGGCGCTTATTGTGGCGGACAGTATATCCCGTATGCTACCCGGGGTCCTGTCAGATGACGAATGCTTTACGGATGAGAGTCACTACAACGGTTTGCTGGAGTATCCACAGTACACCCATCCGTCAGTATGGCGGGATAGGGAAGTGCCTGAGGTGTTGCTCAGCGGTCACCACGGCAATGTTAACAAGTGGCGCAGGGAGCAGTCATTGCTGCGAACTAAGGAGCGTAGACCCGATATGCTGGAAAGTGCCGAACTTACAAAGGATGACAAAATATTCCTTGATTCACTACATAATGTGTAATTTCTTGGATTATTTGTCAAATTGCACAAATATTGCCGGCACACTTTGGCAATTATTTATTACTCATACGAATTATAAAAAATGGTGTTGAACTTTTTGTTTTTCGTGATATAATGTCAATGTAAGCAAATTGACAATTAGTAACTATACTGTTATTGAGAGGTAATTGATATGTTCGTAAAAGATGTAACTGTTGAGAATCAGGTAGGACTTCACGCTCGTCCGGCAACCTTCTTC
>JBJEPK010000040.1:0-1976 GCA_051881195.1 Eubacterium sp.
GAGCATGAATGACCGTACCGCTGATAAATCGAACCGTACCGGCGTATATACCCGTAACGCGAAGAGTGGATATCTCCCAACTTTCGCTGATCCCGTCGCCCTGAATGTTCAGCGTAGCACCATCTGAAACGTTTGCACAGCCGCCCGGATAAGTCTGCCCGTTTTCGTACTGAACGGTCAGACTGCCTCCGTCGATAGAACAGTTGATTTCACTGTCCGTTGCCGGCAGCAAGGTCCAGTCGCCCGATTGGACATAAATTTCCGGGTATCCCCAGTCAAGCGACCAACCATTCTGCCTAAAGACCGAATTGGAAAAGTCGCGGAAGTCAATTGTAGTGCTATCAACATGATAGGATTGGCTAAAATTATTTTGGAAGGACCACTCCGATCCACCGTCGGTTGTGCGCAAATAGACAGTCTCATACTTGACTTTGAATTTTACAATGAATTCAGAATCGTTATAGATAGGAGTATTTAACCATTCCTCAAAGGTGATTGCATCCGGGTTTACAGTAGCCTGGGCGAAGGTTGGATTTGCATTATCGGTACCTATATTTTCCTCTCTACCCAGTTGACCGTATCCGTTGTTACCTGCAGTCCACACGTTGCCATCTTTATCAAGCAGTACGGTATGATATCTGCCTGCCGCTATGGTGGTAATATTTACTCCGTCTATACCTTTTGTTACCTGCTTAAAGGTTGGATTTGCATTATTGGTACCTATATTTTCCTCTCTACCAAGCTGACCGTATCTGTTGTAGCCTGCAGACCACACGTTGCCATCTTTATCAAGCAGTACGGTATGATACAAACCTGCCGCTATGGCGGTAATTTTTACTCCGTCTATACCTTTTGTTACCTGCTTAAAGGTTGGATTTGCATTACCGGTACCTATATTTTCCTCACTACCAAGCTGACCGTGATTGTTTTCGCCTGCAGTCCACACATTGTTGTTTACATCAAGCAGTACGGTATGATTGCCGCCTGCCGCTATGGCTTTTATTTTAACGCCGTCACCAACGGTTACCTTCTTGAAGGTTGAATTTGCTTTATAAGAACCGTTATTTTCATCTCTGCCCAGCTGACCGCAATAGTTGTAGCCTGCAGTCCACACATTGCCGTTTGTATCAAGCAGTACGGTATGATAGCCTCCTGCCGCTATGGCGGTAATATTTACTCCACTGATACCATCGGTAACCTGCGTGAAGGTTGAGTCGCTATTGGAGCTTGTTTCTCTGCCCAGCTGACCTTGATCGTTCCCACCTGCCGTCCACACATTGTTGTTTTCATCAAGCAGTACGGTATGATAGCCTCCTGCCGCTATGGCTTTGATTTTTACGCCGTTACTAACGGTTACTTGCGCAAAGGTTGAGTTGTAGCCCGCAGTCCACACATTGCCGTTTGCATCAAGCAGTACTGTATGATATTCTCCTGCCGCCATGGCGGTAATATTTACTCCACTGATACCATCGGTAACATGCGTGAAGGTTGAGTCGCTATCGGAGCTTGTTTCTCTGCCCAGCTGACCTTTATCGTTCCTACCTGCAGTCCGCACATTGTTGTTTTCATCAAGCAGTACGGTATGATAGCCGTCTGCCGCAACAGAAACAATATTCATCGACAAATTGGGAACGACGCCGTAAACCCCATAGCCGTCATCAGCCTTATACTGCACCTTGCCGTTAAGGGTTTCTCCGTCATTAACGATTACTTCCACGCTGTCGCTCCAGCTTGTGCCGTCGGTTGATACCTTTCCGTTCTCACCGGCATTAACGGTAACGGTATGTTTGCCGCTCTCGCCAAATGCAGTTATTGGCATTAATGAAAGCACCATACATATTGTCAATACCAAACTTAAAATTCGTTTTTTCATTAAACATCCTCCTAAGAGATTATTTTTGAATTTACTTTATTCTGTAACAGTATCCGACCTCGCTTTCGTGTTGTATTTCGCAATAAAGAGTTCAAGGGTTTCT
>JBJEPK010000041.1:0-10395 GCA_051881195.1 Eubacterium sp.
AACCCGGTGGATCCGTAAACACCAGCTGAACCTCGTCCTCGGTAAGTACGCCCATAATACGGGTACGGGTGGTCTGCGGCTTGGATGACACAATAGCAATCTTTTGACCCAGCATCTTGTTAAGTAATGATGACTTGCCCACATTGGGACAGCCGACTATTGCAATGAATGCGGTTTTTGTCATAATTATTCTCCCATATAATAGCTGTTGTCACGCTTTAAGCCCAGTTTGGTAAGCACAGTTTCTTCCTTTTCGCGCATATGTACCTGCTCCAAGCCACCGTTAACATGGTCGTAACCCAACAAGTGAAGCATGGAGTGTACAGTAAGAAAGCCAATTTCTCTCTCCAATGAGTGATTGTACTCCTCTGCCTGCTCCATTGCCTTTGGTATGCTGATAACAATATCCCCCAAAAGCTTTGCACCGGTGTCAAGGTCAACATCGTACTCTCCGTTCTCGCCCAATGGAAATGACAGAACATCAGTCGGTCGGTCTACATCACGGTACTGACGATTGAGTTGGTGTATCGCCTCGTTGTCAACAAAGGTAACGCTGACCTCTGCATCGCTGCCAAAGGCTTCCTCCTCCAATACTGCGTGACAGCAACGACGAATCAGTAATCTGGTGCCTCTGGGAATTTTGACCTTTTTTTGGTCATTTGAGATTATTACTTTTACATTCATCTTTTGCTATGCTCCTCATCATATTTTTCGTAGGCAGTGATAATATCCTGCACAAGTCTGTGGCGTACAACATCCTTTTGGCTAAACCTACAAATCTTAATATCATCAACATCTTTTAGTATATTGAGTACTGTCTTGAGTCCGGAGCGCTTGCCATCGGGCAAATCTATCTGGGTGATGTCCCCTGTTACTACCATCTTTGACCTAAAGCCAAGACGGGTAAGAAACATCTTCATTTGCTCCGGTGTTGTATTTTGTGCCTCATCCAAAATGATAAAGCTGTCATCCAATGTGCGACCTCTCATATATGCCAATGGGGCAACCTCGATGGCTCCACGCTCCTGATAGCGAGCAAAATTTTCTGCACCCAGCATATCGAACAGTGCGTCATATAACGGACGCAAATACGGGTCAACCTTGCTCTGCAAATCACCTGGCAGGAATCCCAGCTTTTCGCCGGCCTCAACAGCAGGACGGGTGAGTATAATACGATTGACCTCCTTGGCCCTAAAGGCTGTTACAGCCTTGGCAACAGCAAGATATGTCTTGCCGGTACCGGCTGGACCAACGCCAAAGGTAATAGTGTTTTCGTCAATAGCCTGCGTATATTTTTTTTGGCCCAAGGTCTTAGGCTTAACGGGTCTTCCTTTGGATGTAATACAAATTGAATCTGTGGTAATTGAACCAATCTTGTCCTCGTTACCCTCGCTGACCAAGGATAAAACATAGCGTACATTTTGGTCGGTAAGAGCCTCGCCCTTGTTAATCAATACCAACATAGAGTTTATTGCACGGACAGCCTTGTCCACACGCTCAGGGTCACCGATAATTTTTATATCCGAGCCACGGGACACTATGGAGACGCCGTACTCTCTCTCAATCACACGCACATTCTCATCAAAAGCGCCGAATAGCGCTACCGCCTGTTCCATTTCGTCAAAAGTTATTGTTTGTTCCGTCATAAAATCTCTGCCTTTATTTTGTCTATTTGGCGTTCGTCAATGGCCATAATTGTAAACTTAATATTTTCGTAAACGATTTCTGTGCCCTCGTCCTTGCTCTCGGTTGGAATAAATCCCAGTTGATTGATTAGGAATCCTGCAATGGTACTGTAGTTGCCCTCCGGAATTTTGATATTCAGCGCTTCTTCGACCTCGTCAATATCGGATTCGCTGTCTATTATATAAGTATTATCATCTGCTCTTTCGATATTAATTTCCTGCTCATCGTATTCGTCCTCAATATCGCCTACAAGCTCTTCAACAACATCTTCAAGAGTTACCAGTCCGGCTGTGCCGCCGTATTCGTCAACCACGATTGCTAACTGCTTTTGTTCACTCTGCATACGAGTAAACAGCTTTGCACAAGGAATGGTCTCCGGCACAAACAAAGGATTGCGTATATAGTCGTCCAACGGCTCGCTGTCATCAATAGTCTTTCCAATAAAGCATAGCAAATCCTTAATATACACGATGCCCACAATATGGTCCAAATCCTCGTGATACACAGGAATACGGGAATAGCCCTCGTCGATAGCGCATTTAACAACAGCCATAACGCCGTCGCAATCCTCCACAGCGCATATATCAGTGCGATGGGTCATAATATCCCCTGCTGTTGTGTCGTCAAAGTCAAAGACATTTTTTATTATTTCTCTTTGACTGGACTCTAAGTCATTTTCGTCCTCGTTAACTAATTGCTTGATTTCTGCCTCGGTGCTGCTATCCTTTTTGAATAAGCCGAATATACCGCCGCTTGCCACTGGGCAAATCCCTCCATTACATTCAAATTAAAGATTATTATATAATAAAAAAATAGATTTGTAAATAGTCATATATTATGCTATCATATATGTCGAGGTAATGATATGATAGAAAAAATAACAGATGCCGATGTATGGACAGCCCTACAGTATGAGGAACGCCCCATATTCTTGTATGGTATGGGTCTTGGGGCAGAAAAAATACTGGCAGAATTTGAACAACACAACATAAAAGCCCAAGGTGTATTTGCCAGCGACGAATTTGTGCGAGGCCATTCATTCAAAGGATACTTGGTAAAAAAATACAGCGATATTTGTGCCGAATATGATGACTTTTGTGTAGTGTTGTGCTTCGCAACCAGACTGGACAATGTGCTGGATAAGATAAGAAAAATCAACAGTCAGCACACAGTGTATGCCCCCGATGTGCCTGTGGCCGGAGACGGACTGTTCACCAGAGAATTTGTTGCAGAGCACGATGATGAGTTTGAATTTGTATATAATAATCTTGCTGACGAAGAAAGCAAACGAGTATATCTGGCTGTAATGAGATACAAGGTCAGTGGAAAAATAGGATACCTGCTGGACACATTTGCTGACAAGGACGAAATATACAGCAACATTCTTCAACTGGGAGATAGCGAAAATATAATAGATTTGGGTGCTTATGATGGTGATACCGTGCAGGAATTTATAGAAGCTACCGGTAACAAATACAGGCACATCACTGCCTTGGAGCCCGACCCAAAGAATTACAAAAAGCTGGTACGGAATGTGGGAGAATTACCCAATATCAGCTGTATCAATATGGGGGCCTGGGACAAAAAGGATACATTGATTTTTTCTGCACAGGCCGGCAGGAATTCCAGGCTGTCAGGCACCGGCAACACGGTGGAGGTAACGGATATTGACTCCCTAAACATACCTGCAACATTTATAAAAATGGATGTTGAGGGCAGCGAATTAAAGGCCCTTAACGGGGCTAGGAACACTATTATCACCCACCGGCCAAAGCTCTATGTATGTGCATACCATCGCAACGAGGATTTGTTCATTCTGCCTCAAACGATATGGTCATTCAACAAGGACTACAAAATCTACTTTAGGCACAGCAAATATATTCCGGCATGGGAGAGCAATTTTTATTGCACAATATAACAACAAAGACACCCTAGGTAAGTACTTTGTACACAATCCCTCAGTTTTGCAAAAGCAAAACAGCTCCCTTTACACAAGGGAGCCGTAATCGGTTAATTTTTTTGTGTGGTTCAACCCACTTTATAGACAATCCGGGGCACCCTCAGTGAGGGTGTCTTAATTTATGCCTCCACAGACTGTAGCATAATCTGATTGTATCTATCCACAATATCATCCATACAGCTATATGCCTGCTGCTGGATAAGCAGTTTCTTTGCATCGGTAAAAGGCTTTACTGCGTGCTTGTAATTGGAACGCTCCTTAACAGCTTGGTTAACCGCCAGTTTGCGAGCGATAGTTTGCTTGATGGTATCGGTAGGCAAATCCTGTGCACGCTGAACAGCATCAGCGTCAGGCTCGATTACGCCGTTGGCATAATACTTGTTTTGAATCTTAATAGCATACTTAACCTCGCCTACAGTCTTTCTCAAATCAGAGAGTATAAGCTTATCCTCCGGAGTAGTAGGATTTGGCATGTCGGCAATCCGCTGCATAAGGTAGGACAGAATCGGCTCCAGACCGCCATTCTCGTTAGCAATAATATACTCAGCTGTTTCTACCTGTTTTTGGAACTGCTTGGTAGAAAACTTGGAAAGCTCTTCCAAAACAAGTGGTGCCAGTTCAATATCCTCATTGCAGGCTTTTTGCTGATTAATCTTATCCTTAGCTGCCCTGATAGCAAGAGTGCGCGCCTCTTTTTCCTCCGGGGTTGTCTTTGGCATAGCCTTTGCCGCAAGGAGTTCATCCTTGGATAACTCCACAGGCTGTGCGTTCTCAGACTCCTTGATTCTGTCAATAATTTTCATTGTAGTAACCAGGGTCTCGTCGTCAAGAACATCAGCACTGTAATCATCAAACATAGCGCGAATACGCAAAACATAGGTAATTCCCTTATGCTTCTTCTCAGTCAAGTCATAGAATAAATAAGGAATTACGTTAAGGCTTGCGCCAATAACCGAAGCAATAATCATTGTCTTGAAAAGATTGTCGCGAATAGCAGCATCATAGAGAACATCGTAGTTATCCTTAAGACCGCAACGCTCCTGTAGGAATGGCACAACTGAACCGGTAAAATAACCGATAAAAGTACCAATAAGACCTACAACACCGAACATACCGTCGATACGCTCGCCGGTAATATATTGCTGGTAATCACGCATATCTGCCTGGATACCGGGGTTATAAATATTACCCAGCACCAATACAAAGTTGTTAATATAGAATATTGCAATGATTACATACACATTATGGTAAGTAAACAACAATATTGCCAACAACAGAATATTGGTCAAATTGCAGAATATCAGTAGCTTACGCTTGCCAATCTTTCTGATAAGGAACGGACAAGCTATCATAGCCCATAGAGCACCGTTGCCTATAATAGTATTGGCGACACCCAGTAATTTTTCCTTTTCGGGATATGCATACACAAATGTCCACTGCAAAACCACATAATAGGACATTTCCAAAAAGCCAATCCATCCGGCTATACTGGTAATCCAAAAGTACTTGTTCTTTGCAATGGCACGAATTGCATCAAAAAACCTAATCTCATTTTCCTTGGACTTAGGCTTGATAATACGCTCGTTGGTATATTTATATACAGGAAAAGCCAAGAACAAGCCAATAACGGAAATAAGAGGGTAAATGATTCGATATGTCTTTATATCCGTAAGGCCGCCCGTTAAGCCTGCAAGGAATGGTATAGCAAGATTTGTTACGGTAGGAGCAAAGGAGTAAATAATCTGGGAAATAGACATTACATCCGTTCGCTCGTCGGAATCCGGAGACATAACCTGAATCAACATCAGAAAGGAATCGGTGTAGAACGGGCTGAACATATTAATAACCAAATACAGGATAAATACAGTTACAGCCTTTTGATTATATGTCATCACCTCATAAGGCATCCACACAAATATGCAGGCAGCCAACACACTGGGCACACCCATCCACTTTAGGAACGGACGGAACTTGCCCATAGGGGACTTAATATTATCCATTATGTATGAACGAGCTATAGTAAATGACAGACCTATAATATTGGCAACTACCAGCATATAGTAGAGGTGGGTGGGCTTGAGGCCGATACACGAGCCTACCAGAAGATTTGATGCCGACAAACCAACTGCGCTGATAACTACAGTAGCAAGGTGTACACCCATTCCGCCAAAGCCGTAGGCCACAACCTCCTTATTTGGAATATACCTACCCTCGTAAGGCTCATTCCAATGGGCAAAAAAATCGGATACATAGTTTTTTGCAGTCTTAATAATATTAGCCATAATTTACTCCAAACTACTTTTGCTGTGAATTAGTACGGTTTATTTTTTGCTGTAACCAAGCATAATACATAACTATAATAGCAAAATACAGCATATATTGCAAGAAATAAAAAATCGAGAGCAATCGCCCTCGACAATTCACATTTTACTTATGCTCCAAGCAATTATTCATTATGCCATTGATATTTTTTCAGGTCAACCCTGCCATTATTCACTTCAACGCCCTCGGCTCTTAGATACCTCTCCTGACCTTCAATGCCACCAAAGGCAAAATGTTCTGCCAGTTTTCCCTTGCAGTTTACCACTCTGTAGCAAGGAATGATTTCAGGTTTTAAATTATTGTGCAAAGCGTTACCCACAGCACGAGCGCTATGCACATTGCCACACATCGCCGCAATCCGACCATATGTGGCAACACGGCCATAAGGTATCTGCTTTACAGCGTTATATACTTTTTCATCAAAAGTCATACTGTCACCAAATAATTATGCCACATCATTAAGCGATCTCATATTATTTTTTCCATTCAAGTGTTTCGTTTACGACATTGTTGCCGTTGTTATCCGTGCAAACAATTCCGATTTCTTGTGGAGAAAGCTTAATCAGAGAAGCAACAAAACTGCCTGTGCCGTTAGCGTCTATTCCACCATCCAAAAGAGTGGGAATTGTTCCCGAATCATCAAAATTGTATATATGCTCGTGTCCGCTGACTAAAAGAGAGGCGTTGATAGAATCTATTTTGTTCATAGCCGAAGCCGACAAATCTTCTTCTATACAAATCTTCTCGTCATGAGACAAAACAATCGTTTTGTCATAATCTTCGTCATCAACGCTATTTAGCCAATTCACCATATTGGTGCGATACTGAGTATAGTCAACCATTCCTCCATATTCGGGATGTGAATCTTCTTTATCCTCACAACTGTCAAGAACGATAATATCATAATCTCCTAAATCCGTTGTATAATAAAAACTGTCCATACCCAAATAATCAGCAAGCTTTATTGCCTGTCTGCCACGAGTCTCGTGGTTACCTCTTGTATAAATAATCGGCATTTCGCCCTGAGTTAAGTCATAACCGAACTTTAGGATGTAATTTATTACGTCTGTTTCGCTCATTAATCCGGGAGCACAGTCGCCTAGAAGTACAACAGCCTGATAATCCTCTCCTAATTTATCGACAGCTGTTTCAGCTTTTTTATTGAATGTGTGCCAGTCAGAAACAGACAATACATTTATATTTTCGCCAAAGGAATCGTTTAAGGTATAAGCTTCGCTTTCTATTGTTTTGCCCAGTCTTCCACCATAGCTTAACTCGTCAATTACACGAGTTGAGCCGATTTTGTATGTATTACCGGACAATTGTTCTTTAGGAATTACTACTGTATGGATTTTGCTCTGTCCGTTCTTTCTTCCGTTATTCTCGTCATAAAGGCGAATATCGGTTCCGTTATAGGTATATTCTATATAGCCTGTTCCCTTATCGTTGGTGGAGAAAACAACGGAGTAGCCACCATTTCCATTATCAAAAACTACAGGCCCTGAGGTAAAGGAATAAGGTGAAACAGGAAACAAAGAAGCATAGGTTACAAATACCAACGCGCAAACTGAAATAACCGAAATAACCTTCTTTGTTTTTATGCTTTTTAGATTTGGGAATATAAAAATGAAGAAAGCGCCTGCAACTGCTGCACACCAAACAGGAAGTGCTTTTACCATCAGGTAATTAAAAGTCGGAAGGCTCATCCCTCTATCTACTGCAATAGTAACTACAGTATATAGAACCAACAGAATACCTATTAATTCGCAAATAAAAGTTAAAAACATCATCCATTTGCTTTTCATACGCGCTTTGTCTTTTATATTCATACAAAGCAGTACAAATAGGAACGCTGTGCTTATGATGGATAAAATATAAAATGCAAAGGAGGCATTATTAAAAAACACATCATCAACATAAACATATCCGTATCTAACAGAATAGCTCAAGAGCAAACCAACTGCCGAAATAACAGTAAAAACCGACAAGGAGGTTTTGCTGAATAAAAATTTTTCTAATTTTTCTTTCATATCAATTATCCTTTCAAGCATATATAAAATCGGTTATACCTATTGCATTATACACCCGGATTTGAATTAAATCAATAAATTAATTTCATAATAAATCCAAATACACGATGTGTCAGATTAATTCATAAACAGCACATTCACAAGGCTTTAGAGTCATTGAATCGACAGGCATAGGCGGATTTTTTGTATTTGACAGGATAACTCTTGCGTTGCAGTCAAAATCAAAATGAGGCTTGAAATTCACTTTTTTCGGTGAAAGACTGCAAACAACGAATAGTTTTTGTTCTCCGTTATCACGAATGTATGCAAAAACATTGTTATCATCAATGTTGACAGGAATATACTTACCGTCTCGTATTACATCTGCATATTCCTTGCGAACTTTGAGTGCTTTTTTGTAAAAGTTCAAAACTGAATTTGGATTTTTAATTTCCTCTGCTGCATTTATCTCGGTATAATTATCATTAATCTTTGCCCATGGAGTTCCCATTGTGAAGCCTGCGTTTTTTGCGCTATCCCATTGCATGGGAGTCCTTGCATTGTCACGGGCATATCGTTTATAAAAGAACATAACAATGGGAAGTATAAGCTTGCCAAAAGGAATTTTTTCAATACTATTCATCTTATTTATAGTTTGAATATCCCGGTAATCCTTGTACTTGTAATCGCAGTTTGTCATACCGAGCTCCTGCCCCTGATAGATAAACGGTGTTCCCTTTTGGAACAAAAGCGATGTAGCAAGGCTCTTTGCCGCCATTACACGATGCTTACCTGTGGGTGCAAATCGTGGCAAGCTTCTCGGCTGGTCATGATTCTCATAATAAACTGCTCCCCAGCAATCATCAGGAATACCCTGCCATTTTGAAAGAGTTTTCTTGAACGGGCGCAGGAATGTGAATTTTTGGCTGAATGAACATACCGGAAGAGGACCTACATGCTCAAAGTGGAATAGCATATCCAAGAGACCGGCACACTCTTTTGTAATTTCACAAGCACGCTTATAATCTATTCCGATAGCTTCTCCCACAATTAGTGTATCGTACTTATCCCAGGAGTTACGGCAAAGCTCATTTATATATTGCTTCCAACGGGGACCTACAACGACCTCGCTTTGCTTTGCATGATAAAGGTCATCCGGTTTTGAAACATAGGTGATCACATCGCATCGAAAACCGTCAACGCCTTTTTCAAACCAATAGTTACAAATATCCTGTACCTCTTTGCGTACCTTTGGATTCTCCCAGTTTAAGTCAGGCTGCTTTTTGCTGAACAGGTGCAAATAAAACTGACCTGTGGTTTCGTCATATTCCCAAGCTGAACTGCCGAAGCAAGCCCTCCAGTTATTAGGAGGATTCTTTTTATCTTTACCTGTTCCGTCCCGCCAAATATAATAATCACGGTATGGATTATCCTTGCTTTTTCGACTCTCCTCAAACCATTTATGTTCATCAGAGGTATGGTTTACAACCAAGTCCATAATAACCTTTATATCATGGGCATGGAAAGCGTTGAGCATTTCCTCCCAATCAGAAAGAGTGCCGAATTCATCCATAATATCACGGTAATCGCTTATATCGTAGCCATTGTCGTCATTAGGCGATTTATAGCAGGGAGACAGCCAAACAGCGTCAACACCTAAATTCTTTATGTAATCAACTTTTTCTGTTATACCTTTTATATCTCCAATACCATCGCCGTTTGAGTCATTGAAGCTACGGGGATATATTTGATAAACAACTGCGTCCTTATACCATCTTGTTTTCATACCTAATTCTCCGTTAAAATTTGTAATCTCATTATAACATAATATCTATTAAAAGCAACTATCTCCATAAGTATAAAAAAAGAGCAGTTCGATAACCAGCTCACAATTCCTCAATTTTGCATAAATGCGACAGCTCCCCTTAATTACATAATAAGGGGAGCCTTGATTGGGTGCTACGCACCAAGGCGATTGCAAATACGAGTTGTGGTGCCCAAAATTTGTAATCGGCTTGGAGCGCCGACAAATTTTGACCACTGCCAGCTCTTATTGCTCCTTTATTCTCGCACTGCGAGCAGTCGCAAACGAGCCGCCCCTACGATTGTCGTAGTTTTATGGTAATCCTTTCATTTTTACAACTACCGTAGGGGCCAACTGTGTTGGCCTCTATTTATATTTCCCGTCGAAATTGTCCGGCGGGATTTTTGTTATTCTGTTTTTGAGATTCTGCCATTTTTCAAGATTGTCCAAATCCCATTCTGCCCGTGCCTTGGACAGCTCGGCGTCGATGAGTATATCTGCCAATTCCTCCGGAGAATACCCAATATCCTCATAGTATCCAAGTTGACGGAACACATCCAGTACATCCTGTTTAGAATAGTATATATATTCGTTGTCGGCGCAGCTTCGTTGTG
>JBJEPK010000042.1:0-9954 GCA_051881195.1 Eubacterium sp.
GAAAGGAGACATAATTTAAACCACCCCTTTCGAGATGGTTTAATTATACGTGAAAAATGGAAGTTAATTTTATATTTAAAATTGCTGCGATAGGCATAATCATTGCAGTTCTAAATACATTGCTGGTTAGGTCGGGCAGGGATGACCAAGCAATGCTTACAACTCTTGCCGGCGTAATAGTTGTGCTCCTGATGCTGATACCTAAAATCGGTGAGTTGTTTGATGCTGTACGCAGGATATTTGATTTATGATACTAAAGCTGATAGGCATAGTTATGGCTCTTTTGCTGTCCTCAATCGTACTCAAAACATACAATCGAACGGTGGCAATTATTCTATCCATTGTAGGCGTTATAACAGTGTTTGTTATATTGTCGGACAAGGTGTCATACATAGTTGACTATTTGGGCAAGGCTGCAAATGATTTTAGTTATTGCAACCAATATATCGGTGTTATGCTTAGAGTTTTGGGTATAGTTCTGATTGGACAATTTTTGATAAATATATGCAAGGATAACGGCGAGAATGCACTGGCGTCAGTGGTAGAAATAGGTACAAAGGTTATAGTACTGATTATTGTTCTTCCGTTATTTGATGATGTAATACAAATAGTTAGGTCGTTAACAAAATGAAGAGGTTTATCCTAGTATTTATCCTTATGTTAGTTTTAGCCATTCCTGTATTAGCACAGGGTGTTGATACAGATATGTACAATGAGTATCTGGAGTCCTTTGACTTGTCATCATTTGATAAGCTTGATGAAGATACTAACAGAGTCTTAAAGCAATGGGGAATTGATGATTTTGATTTTAACAATCTTAGTGATATTTCACTAATGGATTTTTTATCTCTGGCAAAGGATATGTTGATGGACAGGCTTAAGGACCCGTTATCATCAGCAATCACCATAATTGGATTTGTTATTTTGTCATCATTTATGCAGAGCGTAAAGGATGACTCAACCTCTATGAACGAACTGTATTCTGTTATATCTGCGCTGGTCATTTCTCTTGTGATTATGATAAAAATGACAGATACCATAACTCTGTGTACAGGTACTATTGGTATAGTAGCAGATTTTGTATATGCTTTTGTACCGGCTTTTGCAGTTATTGTTGCTGTCAGTGGCGGTATTACTACATCCTTTTCGACTAATGCTACTTTGTTGATGCTGGCACAGGGTATGTCATTTTTGTCCAGCACGGTTTTTGTGCCTGCTTGTAATTGCTTTCTGGCATTGGGTATATGCAGTTCTCTGCGTTATGAGCTTCATTTGGATAGAATGATAAAAGTACTACAGAGAGTAATTACAGGCGGAATATCGTTTTTGTGTGCTGTGTTCGTATCAATTCTATCAATAAAGACTGCTGTATCAGCAAGAGCAGACATGCTCGGACTGCGTTCAATAAGGTTTGCAATCAATACAGTTGTGCCGGTGATTGGTTCTTCGATTAGCGAGGGTTTACTGGCAATCCAAAATTATTCATCATTAATTAAGAGCAGTGTAGGAATTGTTGGAATAATTGGTGTTGCATTAGTATTTCTGCCTGCCATATTACAAATTGTAATATGGAGATTAATGTTATCAATTTGTTCAGTTGTTAGCGATATTTTTGATGACAAGAGTGTGGGAATGGTATTATCGGCTTTTCGCAATACAATGCTAATAATCAATGTTATACTAATTCTTTCCATGGTTACTACCGTAATTTCCATCGGTATTTTGATAGCGGCGAGGGTTTCATAAAATGGGATTTGTAAGGCAGTGGACTTTGTGCGTATGCATTACTCTTATTATTTCTGTAATATTTTCATTGTTATCACCCAATGGCAGTCTTAACAAGTTCTACAAAATCATAATATCATTATTTGTGTTTTTGTCTTTTCTATATCCCTTCACTCAATTTCAGTTTAAGGAATTTAAAATTGACAATAATTCAAATTATGAAATGAACATAAGAACAGAATCAGCATACGAATCCATGATGGAAATGAGTATTAAGCAATATTTGCAAGAGCAAGATATAACAGCAAATGTTGATTGCATGATGTCCTTGGATAATGATGTTATAGACATACAATCAATACAGATTGCAGTTGATGATACCTGTGATACAGAAGAGATAGAATCAATGATATTTGAAAAATTTGGGCTAAATTCTAAGGTGATACATATTGGAGATTAAATTTGAACAGCTGAAATCAAAAATACTGAACCCGGATTCACGACTGAAGTTGTTCCTGATTATAGGAGTTTTGAGTATCGGCTTGATTTTACTGTCAGAGGTAAAACCAAACAATAATAAGGCAAGCAACGACGAAAATAATGATTACCTGTCCTATGTATCCCGGCTGGAAGAAAAAACGGAGCATGTAATTTCTTCTATTGACGGTGCTGGCAAGTGTGTTGTGATGCTTACAATATCCGATACAACTGAGAGTATTTATGCAAAAAACACAGAAGAAAGTGGTGGAAATGGTAATTATTCTACTTCCAGCGAATATGTATTATATGACGGAGCAGAGGGAGATACACCTGTATTAGTCAAACAGAATTATCCCCGTATTCAGGGAATAGTAGTTGTTTGTCAGGGTGCTGACAACAAGCTTGTTCGCGAAAGTATAATTTCAAGTGTGTCTGCTTTGTATGATTTGCCAACAAACAAGATAACCGTAACTAAAATTAAAGGGTGATATTATGACAGAAGAAAAGAAAATGGCATTTGAAGAGGAATGTGCAAGGGACGAAATAATGAAAAAACCAACGAAAAAGCGAAAACATAGAGACAAACCTGTGTTGGACGAAGCACAGATTAGAGCAAAACGCGCCAGAAAGAACAAAGCCACTGTAGCTGTTTTTGTACTTTTGTTGGGCGTAGGAGTTATGGGTAACTGGTATTATGAAAATACCGATTTATCCAGCACCGTAAAGCCTATTATCAATAACACAAAAACTCTGGGCCAGGCAGAATTAGTTGATGCAACAACAACTCAGCAACAAGAAAAAGAGCCAAGCGAATACTTTTCATCTGCAAGAGTTGACCGTCAAACAGCAAGGGACGAGGCATTGGAAAAATTGCAGGCAGTTGTTGACAGTACCGATAAATCCAAGGATGCAAAACGGGTTGCCAGTGAGGAAATATCAAGAATTTCTGCCCATATATCCATCGAAAATAAGATAGAAACCCTGATAACAGCAAAGGGTGTTGACAACTGTCTTGCAGTAGTAAATAATGATGGAAGCAGGGTTGATATAATTGTTGATGCAGAAAATCTTACTGATGAGTTAATTCTGCAAATTAAGGAAATTGCAATGCAACAGCTGGGTTGTTCATTCGAAAATATAAGTATTATACAATCAAAATAAATAATACTTGTATATTTATTCGATTTGTGATACAATATTAGCATTAAGGAGGCATTGATATGGATATAACAAGCGAAAACAATAAGGACAGCCTAATTGTATCCGAAGAGGTGCTATCATCTATTGCTATTAACGCAGCTACTGATGTTGACGGAGTTAGTTCCTTTTCCAATAGACCGGTTGATGTAATGACCACAATCAAGAGGGGTAGTCTTAAGGTTATGAGTCCTGTTAGGATTATTCCTGACGGCGACAATATTAACGTCAGCATTTATCTTAATCTTGAGCCTAACAAACAGATTCAGCCTATCGCTGAGGGCGTTCAACACAACGTCAAGGAAGCGATTGAAAATATGACCGGCAAATCTGTATCCAAGGTTAATGTGGTTATAGCAGGAATTGATTTTAACGAGAACGGCGACTCAACTGAACCTACCAAAAGTGAAAATTGATTTTCATAAATTCGCCGACCATAGCTATATTGGTCGGCCTTTTTATTTGGGTGTCCGAGAGGTATAAATTATGACAAGATTTGAACAAAGAGAGCAAGCATTATTCTTAATATTTGAGAGCATGTTTTCGGGCAATGATTACCGGGAGGGTGTTGCTCTGTATGAGGAGAGTAACGGCAAGCTTGGAGAGTATGCCAAATTTCTTTTTGACGGAGTTAGCGGTGTTGCTGAAGAGCTTGATGATATTATTTCACAACATTCCAACGGATGGAAAATCAGCAGATTACCTAAGGTGAATGTTGCTATTCTTAGATTGGCAATCTATGAATTGTTGCACGTTGATGATGTTCCCGACAGTGTTGCCATTAACGAAGCTGTAGAGCTTACTAAGAAGTATTCCGGCACGGAGGATGCATCATTTGTGAACGGCATTCTCGGAGCAGTTTTTAGGAGCAAGAATTAATGACAGTGCTTTCTGTTAGTCAGGTAAATACATATATTAAGGCGATTCTCGACGAGATTCCGCCTATACAGAATGTTTATGTTAGTGGCGAAATATCTAATTTTAAACACTATTACCAAAGTGGACACATGTATTTTACCCTAAAGGATGAGCGTTCACAGCTAAAAGCAGTTATGTTCTCATCGGATAACTATAAGCTACGCTTTAAGCCCGAAAACGGAATGAAGGTAATTTGCTTTGGACAAGTAGGGGTATATGAGCGAGATGGCGTATATCAGCTATATGTTCGTGATATTCAGCCAAAGGGCACCGGTGAACTACAGATTGCCTATGAGCAATTAAAGTCCAAATTAGAGGACGAGGGCTTGTTTGATGAAATCCACAAAAAGCCGATACCCAAGTATCCATCCCGTATCGGAGTTGCAACCTCCAATATGGGTGCAGCTGTTGAGGACATTAAGAATGTAATATCCCGACGATACCCATTGTGCGAGATAGTGATTGTACCGACTGTTGTTCAGGGTGAGGCTGCCGGTGCTGACATTGTACGCTCCATCAATTTGCTGGACAGTATGAATGTTGATACCATTATTGTCGGCAGAGGCGGCGGCAGTATCGAGGACCTGTGGGCATTCAACACCGAGCCGGTTGCGCGTGCTGTATTCCAATGCAGGACTCCTGTTATTTCCGCCGTTGGTCACGAGACCGACTATACTATCTGTGATTTTGTGGCGGATATGAGAGCGCCTACGCCCAGTGCTGCTGCAGAGCTTGCGGTACCCAATATTGATAATGAGCTTGTGAACCTGCAAAATTATGCAGGCACGCTTGATATGTTAATTAACCATAGAGTTACCAATGAGCAGAATAGACTTGACGCTATTAGTAAAAATTCACCGTTGTCAGATATTTTCAAGTTTTTTGAGGGAATAGAAACAGGTCTTAAAGACAGATATAAAGAGCTATGCTCACTGTTTATTAATGTCGTAAACCATAAGGATTTGCAGCTGCAAAAATCGGCTGCCACTCTCAATGCGCTTAGTCCTATGGCAGTGCTTGGCAGAGGATATGCTATGGTAACCAATGACAGTGGATTGATTATGTCCGTTGACAATGCAAAACCTGATGATGAAATTACTATTACAGTTTGTGACGGTAGTATCAATGCAAGAATTACGGAGGTGTCTCATAATGTCCGATGAGATAAAATATGAACAAGCAATCAATCGAATAGAAGAGATTATTGCCTCACTTGAGAATAACGAAATAGCCCTAGAGGATTCCTTGGCTTTGTTTGAGGAGGGTACTAGGTTGACCAAGCTGTGCTACGAAAAAATTAGCTCAGCCAAAGCAAAGATTGTTGAAATAGAGAAGGAGTAGCTGTTATGTACACAGCAGAAGCAAAAATTATAATTGACAAGTATTGTGATATTATCAATGAGCATATTCAGGATTATATTCCACAGGCCAACGATGGCCAGCTCAGTGTTACACGAGCTATGAAGTATTCGTTGATGAACGGCGGCAAAAGATTAAGGCCGATTTTGGTATTAGAATTTTGTAAGATGTGTGGTGGAGATGTCGACAAAGCTATGGATTATGCTTGTGCTATTGAGTTTATCCACACATATTCACTTATTCACGACGACCTGCCATGTATGGACGATGATGATGTGCGTCGCGGCAATCCATCCTGCCACAAGATGTTCGGCGAATCCACCGCATTGCTTGCCGGCGATGCTTTGCTGACTCATGCTTTTGATGCCGTTGCATCTTCAGAGCTATCCTCTGAGCAAAATGTAAAGGCTGTTTGCCTTTTGGCTCAGAATGCCGGCGTAGGTGGTATGATAGGCGGACAGGTCCTTGACCTAAAGTTTGAGGACCAGGAGCCGTCAATTTCTGATTTGGTTTCAGTACATAAGCTAAAAACCGGTGCATTGATTTCTGCCGCCTGTCTGCTGGGCTGTATAGCCGGCAACGGTACTGAAGAGCAACTTCAGGCTGCCTCAAGATTTGCATATTATTTGGGCGTTGCATTCCAAATCAAGGATGATATATTGGATGTAACCGGCGATGAGGAAAAATTAGGCAAACCGGTGGGCTCCGATAAGGATAATAACAAAATAACTTACGTAGATTTGGTTGGACTTAACAAAGCCGGCGACGATGTTGAAAAGCTTACCGATATGGCTATTAAAGAATTGGACAAGTTTGATAACAACGAATTTATGTGTGCTTTGGCCAATTATTTGGTCAATAGAGAGAACTGATTTTGTGTGAAGAAAAGGGATGAGTTTTGTGTCAATTTTGGATAGCGTTAGGTCACCAAAGGACATTAAAAAACTGAATATTGACCAGCTTAATCAACTCTGCACCGAGATTCGTGAATTGATGATAAATACTGTTGCCGGCAACGGGGGTCATCTTGCCTCCAATCTTGGCACGGTTGAGTTGACAGTAGCACTACACAAGGTGTTTAATTCTCCTAAGGACCAGATTGTGTTCGATGTGGGTCACCAAAGTTATACCCACAAGATTCTTACAGGACGCAAGGATAAGTTTTCTACACTTCGCCAGGAAGGTGGCATCAGTGGATTCACAAGGCCTGTGGAGAGCAAGCACGATATTTTTTCCTCCGGTCACTCTTCCACTTCCATTTCGGCTGCCATTGGTCTTGCTAAGGCTAAGTCAATCAATGGTGAGAAGGGCAAAGTAGTTGCCGTTATCGGAGATGGAGCGCTGACCGGCGGTCTTGCCTACGAGGCACTCAACAACAGTGGCTTGGAGAACAATAATCTTGTTGTAATCCTTAATGACAACAATATGTCCATCAGCCCCAATGTTGGCTCAATGGCAAAGAATCTTACAACTATTCGTACCAATCCAAAGTACTTTACATTCAGGTCAAAGGTTGAGCGCCGCGTTGCTCGTATGCCTAAATTCGGTACAGAGATTGCTCGCACAATCACCTTGATTAACTCAAAAATCAGAAAGAGTGTTTATAAGAACACATTCTTCGAGGACCTTGGATTCAGGTACTACGGCCCTATAGACGGACACAATCTTGAGGAGCTTATTGATGCCCTTAATGTAGCAAAGGCTCACAATCACAGCGTATTAATTCATGTCAATACAGTTAAAGGCAAGGGCTATGATTACGCAGAACAGAATCCCTCCAAGTTCCACGGAATCGGCAAGTTTGACATAAATACCGGCGAGCCTTTGTCCGGCGGAAAAACATTTTCATCAGTTTTTGGCGAAACAATGGTTGACATCGCAAAGGAGAATAGTAAGCTTTGCGCTGTTACTGCAGCAATGAGTACAGGTACAGGCTTGGTGGATTTTGCAAACAAGTATCCTGATAGATTTTTTGATGTTGGTATTGCAGAGCAACATGCCGTTACCTTTTCGTCCGGTCTTGCAAAAAATGGAATGATTCCTGTTTTTGCTGTATATTCAACATTTTTACAGAGGTCATACGACCAGTTGATACATGATGTTGCAATGCAGAATTTGAAGGTAATATTCGGTATTGACCGAGCAGGATTTGTGGGTGAGGACGGCGAGAGCCATCAGGGTGTTTTCGATACTGCTTTTCTTATGAGTGTACCGGGTCTTGTTGTGTATGCACCTGCTTCCTTCAGTGAGCTGGAAGCTATGATGCGACAGGCAGTATATGTTGATAAGTCGGCAGTTGCTATTAGGTATCCCCGTGGCAGCCAAGGTGTTTTGCCTCAGAATTACACCTGGGATACCAATGATTACACCATTATCGGCAATGCCGAAAACAAAAGGTGTATTGTTACTTACGGCAGAGAATTTTCCGAGTGTTACCCGGCATTGGAAAGAATTGATGACGCCTTTATTCTTAAGCTAAACAAAATTAAGCCCATCAATCCTAAAATTGCTGATATTGTTGACCATTGTACAGATATTTTCTTTTTTGAAGAGGGTATCAAGACAGGCGGTGTAGGAGAGTGCTTTGCTTCCTTATTGATAGAAAAAGGAGTAAAAGCGGGATTCAATCACATTTGTATTGAGGATGAGTTTATTAAGCAGGCTTCTGTTAGCTCTCAGTTAAGAACCTACAAATTGGACAAGGAGTCAGTTGTTGAGATAGTAAACAACGCAAGATAGTATGAAAAAGAAAACCAGACTTGACGTCGCTGTTTTGGAGGGAGGATATGCCCCAAGCAGAGAGAAGGCAAAAGCCATAATAATGGCCGGTCAAGTATATGTAAACAACCAAAAAGTTGACAAAGCAGGATTTGAACTAAAAGAGGGCGATGTTCTCGAGGTACGCGGTAATGGACTCAAGTATGTGTCCCGAGGCGGACTTAAGCTTGAGAAAGCTATGCAGGAGTTCCCGATTATCCTTGATGGCAAGATTTGTATGGATGTTGGTGCTTCTACCGGTGGATTTACTGACTGTATGCTCCAAAACGGAGCAAGTAAGGTGTATTCCATTGATGTAGGTTACGGACAGTTGGCATGGAAACTACGCAGGGACCAACGAGTAGTTAATTTGGAGCGGACTAATTTTAGATACGTTGATGACACAGTTGTAAAGGACAAGATTGATTTTTCATCTGTTGATGTATCTTTTATATCTCTGCAACATATCCTACCTGTTTTGTCCGGGTTGCTGGCTGATAACGGACAGGCGGTTTGTCTAATCAAGCCTCAGTTTGAGGCAGGCAAGGAAAAGGTTGGCAAAAAAGGTGTAGTGCGTGACAAGTCCGTACATCTGGAAGTTGTCAACAATGTTATCAATATGTCATTAGAAAATGGATTTGATGTTAAAGGCTTGCAGTTTTCTCCAATCAAGGGTCCTGAGGGTAATATTGAGTACCTTGTTTATCTCGAAAAGAGTGATTGCCCCACAGTTGACACATCCGTTGATGCTGCAGCATTGGTTAATAAATCCCACGACGAGTTGGATTAATGAGGAATTTATATGAACATATCAGTATTTCCAAATTTGAATAGCATTCACGCTGAAGAAATATGTAATAATGTTGTGGGTATTCTGTCATCCCTGGGAGTTAATGTTGCCGTGGCTTGTAATGAGGGTAATTCCTTTGCAAATATTGAATCCTACATATCTGACTGCGATATAGCTATTGCTATCGGGGGCGACGGCACCACCCTTAACATTGCAAAAGCAGCTGCCCTAAAAGGCAAAGCAACACTTGGTATAAATGCAGGCAGACTTGGTTTTATGAGTGGACTGGAAAAAGACGAGCTTCATTTAATTTCTAAATTAGTGAGTGGTGATTACGAGACAGAGCAACGAATGATGCTAAAGGCAGAGCTTGTATGCGACGGCAGGTTAGTAGGCACATATCATTGCCTAAATGATGCAGTTGTGTCCCGTGGTGATTTGGCAAGATTGATTGATATTCAACTCACCAGCGAGGGCAGAATTGTTACTTCTACTCGTGCAGATGGTATCATTGTGTCAACACCAACAGGCTCCACAGCATATTCTATGGCTGCCGGCGGACCTGTGCTAAGTCCGGACAATTCGTGCTTTGTGATAACACCTATCTGTCCTCATTCATTAATTAACCGTAGTATCGTTCTTTCATCGGACAAGACTATGACTTTGTCAGTTATGAATGATTTGAACAATAAATCTTTTCTTTCCCTTGATGGGGCACAGGTAATGCA
>JBJEPK010000043.1:0-9437 GCA_051881195.1 Eubacterium sp.
CAGACCACTACGGCACCAATCTCTTTGCATACTGCTGCAACGACCCGGTCAACAAGGTTGATTATGATGGGTGTAAAGCAAAAAAGTATAACACAACATCAATTTTTGATGTTTTTATAAGAAAACATTTGCTGAAAGGAAAGAAAATTCATAGTTATAAAGACAAAAATACAATACGTTATTTGAAATATAGAAGGGTTAAGTATTATCCTAAATCAAATTCAAAAAAAACAGAAACACTATATGTAAAATGGGGTCCAAAAAATTATTGGAAGAAATATTTAAAACATGAATTTAGTATAGTTAATATGAATATAACTTTTGATATTGAGGCTCTTTTTGGTTCGGCAACAAATTTAGGATATTCACAAGGAAAAGGTTATTTCTTTGATGACCCAAAAGATATTGGTTCTCTTTGTGGCACCCTTGTTTCTCTTGGAATTAATATTAGCAAAGCCAAACGATTATATTCATATGCAAAGTATTGTAGCTCCGTATGGGGTAACGGAAAAAATGAAGATTGTTATATGTTTGTTGTAACGAAAGATTCAAAGTACAATGGTGGGTATATGCTTAGTAACCGTAATACCAGATGGAGGAAATTATGAACCGTAACACAAAACGATTGATTGTTTTTGATATAGTGACATTAATATTGCTTTTGGTGGGCAGTGGTGTAGCAGCATGCCTACCGTTATCAGCAAGCATCGGTTCGAGCATTTTTGATTTGGATAGACCGTGTGCAGATGTTGTATTGATTATTAATAACATCATATATTTTGCATTTGTATTAGCATTGATAATTAACATCATATATGTTGTTTGTACCAAAAAGGGCGAAGTACTGCCAAAGGCGGCAATAATTGGTTGCGTATCGGCGTTTCTCGTATTTTGCGTAGTGTGTACTGTAGTGGTGGAATCAAATTTTCATTACGAAAGAAAATCGTGCAACAACTACTCAACTTACTTTGAGGGAGACGAAAGCGACGTTGTTCCAACCGGTGACGAGAAACAATATTATCCCTACTATGACAAGCTGCTGGGATTTAAAAATATTGATGACACCTTGCCGCAATTTGGGTACGAAAAGTACACATTGTTCGGTACCGAGTACAAGTATTATACAGAGCAGGATTATTACTACAGCGACGAATATTTTGAGTCTGACAGTGCCGATTTGGAGGAAAACTGTCGTGACGATATAACGTATTTTAATACAAAAAGTAATAATTTGATGAATATGTTTGGACGGCAGCTGGGTTCGAGTGTTGCAGGTCTAACCGCTACAGACGGCATGTTAGACGGCGTAAATTATACTATTTATAACGGCGAGGATTTGCTATATTTTTGTATAATGGGTGACAACGAGGTGTTTGTTTTGTATATGGAAAACCAAAGGTATTATGACCTGACACAAGATGAGTTAATACAAGACGCTGTTGGTATCTATAATGCAATAAAAAAATAGATTTGGCTTGTTGTATTATTTTTGAATTACTGTAATCAATATAATTTGATTTATTATGTTAGCGATTAAGGGGTGATTACCTCACCCCTTAAGTCTCGGCGAATTTGCAAAAATTATTAAACCAAGTTTACCTACGGTGACAAAGAATATACTTGGAATACAGGCAGAAATCTCGCAAGTATAACTGACGGTACAAATACCTACAGTTACACCTATGACGAAGACGGAATACGCACAAGCAAGACCGTAAACGGTGTTACAACATACTATAATACAAAAGACGGTGTAATTCTGTCACAAACAGACGGAACGAACACAATGTATTTCCAGTATGACAGTTACGGCACACCTCTTGGATTTATATATAACGGCACACAGTACTTCTATATGACTAACCAAATGGGTGATGTTATTGCGATTACTGATACCGCAGGTACAGTAGTCGCAAACTACGAATACGACACTTGGGGTGCTGTAACAGTTGCAGATACAGAAATTGCACAGCAAAATCCGCTCCGTTACCGTGGATATTATTACGACAGCGAGACAAGGTATTACTATCTGCAAAGTCGTTATTATGACCCAAGCATTTGCAGGTTTATCAATGCGGATGTTCCTGAGATTACAAACATAACTAAAGATATTCCTGTTGGAACAAATTCTTTTACTTATTGTAACAATAATTCAACAAATAATAGAGATATAACTGGGGATATACCATTGATAGCATCATTGATAATTGGTGCTATTGTTGGCGTAATATTACTATATGTTGTAGATATTATTTCAAATCTGATAAATAAAAGAAACATGTGGAAAAGAGTATCATCTTATTCTGACTATGTATTCGCTGCAATTTCAGGAGCCTTGTCTATGGTTTCTATCAAAAAATTTTCATCTTTAATCACTGCTTCTATTTCATCAATTACATACGTATGTAACTGTATAGAATCAGGTAAAAAATTTGATTTCTTGTCATTGGTAGTTATTGTTTTAATTGATCTTGCTTTTGGAGCACTTGCTGGAAAAGGTGTTAATCTTACTAATAAAGTAGGTATAATAAAAACATCTAAAAACAAATTAAAAACATTGGTTTCCCCAAAAAAAATAGCACAGTATGAGAAAAAAATAATAAATGCAAAAAAAGATATAATAAAAAGATCAATAAGAAATGCATTTGCTGCAATTACTTCTAAATTGCAAGAGAAAGTTAGGGCATATTTTGGTGGTAAAATCAAGAACAAATTTCTAAAAAGATTAGCGTTAGCAGGGTTATAATATGTTGTTTAAAATTATATTCATTACTATTTTTATTCCAAGCATTATAAATTTACTATTAAGTTTGTCCCTTTTTGAAAAAGAAAAACCTAATATAGTGCACGAGTCAAAGTTTCTATATCTGTATTTACCGAGTTTTGGAAGTATATTTTTGTGTTTGGGTGCTTACTATAATTTAAAATCTTTTGTTCATAATGGTTGTATTGAAAAAGATGAACTTATTTTTGCAAGTATGTTATTTGTTTGTTCAATATCTGCCTTAATTGTGGTGATCATGTATAAATGCACTATTATAAGATATGATGACAAAAAATTATTATATCGCAGAAAGTGGTACAATTACAATCAAATATACTCGTTAGGTAATACCAAGAATAAATATGTTTTTGTTTTAAAGAATGGCAAAAAAATTAAATTTTCAATATTGGCAGTAGGGTCAAACGAATTGTGTAAAGCCTATTTAAATTACAAAAAAAAGCGGAATAAGACAGGGGACGGTTCTATGTCTTGACTAAAACAAGGGGTGGGTTACCCACCCCTTAACCTCTAATCCTTTCATCTGCATATACCTATGATGACAACGGTAATGTTCTTTCAAAGTCATACGGTGAAAGCAATGTATTCACAAATACTTATGACGATAAAGACCGTATTACCTCAACATCATATGCAGGCAAAACATACAATTACACTTATGATACTGACAGTCAGCTGACAGGCGTTACAGGTAATAATTATACTGCAAGCTATGAATATGACAGCCGAGGTAATATAACAAGCAAAACAGTAAATGATGAAACAACCTCATTTATCTATGCTAATTCAGGCTGGAAAGACCAACTGATTTCTGTCAACGGAACAGAGCTTACCTATGACGCTAACGGGAATGTTCTTACCTACGGTGACAGGGAATACACCTGGAATACAGGCAGAAATCTAGCAAGTATAACCGACGGTACGAATACCTACAGTTACACCTATGACGAAGACGGAATACGCACAAGCAAGACCGTAAACGGTGTTACTACATACTACAATACAAAAGACGGTGTAATACTGTCACAGACTGACGGAACGAATAACTGGTATTTCCAGTATGATACCAACGGTACACCTCTTGGCTTTGTTCTAAACGGTACGCAGTATTTCTATCTTACCAACCAAATGAGCGATGTTCTTGCAATTACGGACACATCGGGCACAATCGTTGGTAATTACGAGTACGATGCTTGGGGTACAGTTACGCTTGCAGATACCGAAATTGCACAGCAAAATCCGCTCCGTTACCGTGGATATTATTACGACAGCGAGACAAGGTATTACTATCTGCAAAGTCGTTATTATGACCCAAGCATTTGCAGGTTTATTAATGCAGATGTTCCTGAAATTGCTCAAATGTCAAAGGATATTCCTGTCGGTACAAATTCCTTTGCTTATTGTAATAATGATCCTACCAATAATTCGGACAGCGATGGAAAAGCTATAGGAACAATAATAATTAAAGCTTTGTCAAAAATGCTATTAGGAGTATTGGTACAGTATGTAGGGGATATAATATATAATATTTGTTCAGGTAGAACAGGAAAATCAGTATTTAGACCATCTTCAAGCATTGGTGATTATATTTCAGCAGCTATAACTGCGTTAATACCAGGGAACAAACTTGTAAGTATGATCGCGAGAGCAACTGTTTCATCAGCAATAAGTACATTTGAATATACGATTAAAACCAATAAACGTCTTCCATTAAGGAAGATAATTAAGAAAGTATTTCAAAATTTTGCCTTAGAGATGTGTTGCTCTGTTATATCAAGCGCTTTTGCAAATAAACTAAACTCTTTAAAACCTAAAAATTATTCTCAATTTGCTCATTCCCAATATTTGAAAAATGCTAAGATCACTCCAAATCAGATTAAAAGGAATATGAAATCATTATCAAAAAGAATTATGATTTCTATTGGAATTTTTGATTTCTTTGTAAACGCAACCGCTTCAGCCGTGTCACGAAAGTTTTAGGAGAAAGGAGATTAAGTATAATGCAATTTATTGGAATTTGGGTAAAAGCTATCGCTTTGATTATAGTGGCAATATTAGTGTATATTTGTGGGTTTTGTGCTTATAAAAATCTTAATTGGAAAGCATATGAATTTGCTTTTGTGTCAGTAATAGGGCTTGTTTTGATTATTATGGGAATTAAAAATATCAATTATGTGGTTAACCCTCAGCTTGAAAAAGTGGAAGTAGAATTCATTTATCAGAGTAGTGATGGTGTTATATTCGGAAGAGAGTATCATTTTGAGGATAGTGAAGGTAATATATATAATTTGACCATGGATCCTATAACAAATAGAAAGATTTTTAAAGACAAAGAATTTAGTGAAAATTCAAATTATACAATTACTTTTGAAAAAAAATCCGAATCTATAATTGCAATAGATAACACAGAGGATAACACAGGGGACAATTAGGGGACGGTTCTCTGATTGAAAGAAGTAACACAGGGGACGGTTTCTTGTGTTAGCAGAAAAACAAGGGGTGGTTAACCCCACCCCTTAAAGCTAAATTGTTTTTGCGAAATTTGTCAATATTGCACCGGCGATTATTGTATAAATGATACAATTACCAAAAACTCACAATAATCGTAGGGGCCAACTGCATTGGCCTGCGTGCGCAGCACCATATTCCGGCTCCCTTTACACAAGGGAGCCTTGGTAGGGAAAAGACCTGCACTATGTACACAAGTGGAGGAGAATTTTATGAAAAAAGAAATTTGGGCTTACGCAAAGTTTGATATTTTGTTGTTATTGACAAACATTGTGTCATATTTTGCCATATTTGCGATAGTAGCGTTTTTGCCGGAGGATTGTCCGGAGGAAATTTTGGAATGGCTGTTTCCAGCATTTTTTGTTGTGGTGTCTTTGCTGATGGGACTTGTTGCGTACAAAAGGAATTTGTCCCCGGGCAAGACCTCTTTGGCAGTTTACATACCATTGTTTGCTGCCTCGTTAATTGAGGGAATCTTTTTTGACGGCGAATCGGGACTGTTTGGAATCAGCGTAGGCACATTCAGATTTATACTGGATTGTATTCAGCCGGATAGTATCAATTTTGATGTGTATGAATTTTATGCAGCGCCCATACTTCCGTTACTGCAAATCGGCGCAATCCTGCTGGTTTATGCCATTGCCAAAAAAATATCGTCAAAAAGCATAGTAATGATTCACTTGGGTGTTAAGTGCCGGTATGGTGAGTAATGCAATTTGTTTCCTTATGTTAGCGATTAAGGGGTGATTACCTCACCCCTTAAGTCCCGGCAAATTTGCAAAATTTGTCAAGATTGCACCGGCGATTGTGCTGATATAGGTTGCTTTGTTTTTACTACTTCCATAGCACCCTATTTCGGCTCCCTTGTGTAAAGGGAGCTGTCACGAAGTGACTGAGGGATTGTAAAACAATATGTCATAAAGGCAAATGTTATAACTCACCTTTTATCCCCTCAGTCGCATAAATGCGACAGCTCCCCTTAATAACATTAAAAGGGGAGCCTGATTGTGGATGCGTCTGTCCGGCGCTCTTTTAAACAATGCGAAAATGGGGATATGCTAACCAAAACAATCAAAAAAGACAGGGATGCTGTAAATTGTACAGTATCCCTGTCATAATATTTTTTACATAGTTATTTTTACATATATTTTTAGTAATCCCAAAAAGATATACAGTATTGTGTATATTACTACCTGGTGTGCCAGGTACACCCATAGGCTGTTGCGACCGATGAATGCCAGCGCCTTGCTGTGTCTGCGGTAGCTCCACTGTGGGAACGCTCCGGCCTTGGCGTACTTGCCTATGAACGCTCCAAACAAGAACATAAATATCCAGGGCAGCAGGCTGAAATAATCGGCACTGTGAAAGCTGTCGTTATACAATCCCAGAGGCATCAGCCAGTTGGTTTTTACCTTTGGCAAATCGATAAGCCCAAAGCACAGACTGCCTGCGTTAATGTTGTAAAAAAACAAATACAGCCCGCCGCTGATAATCATACCCACAACGGTGTTAGTCTTGTCTATCAATGGCTGAATAGCGCCGGTGATTATCATACAACAGCCCAAACAGGATAGTATGCCAAAGTATATCTCCACATTTGTGAACCCAAAGCGTGGCATAATTACTGCCGTCACCAGCGTGATTACCAGTCCTGCTCCCAGCACCACAGCTCCTCGCTTGATTGTGTTGTGGGATAGCTGGGAGCAAATACCCGAAATGATTATGAATATAGCCAGGAACAGCGGCTGCAGTATGCAAAGCTTGTCGAATACGGTGTAGCCCCAGTCAGCGTCCAGCACATTGCCCACATCCAAAAAGAAGTGGTGTACTATCATCGCCAGAATGGCGAATCCACGAAGCTCATCCAACAACTCAATTCTTTTTTTGTTTGTACTCATATCTTCACCCAATACACATAATACTTTATTTAAAAATCGTTGTAAATACATTTTTTATATGTTATTATAAAAGCATAAAACTTTAGGAGCTATTATATGAAAGAATATAATGTACTACAATACGGCGCCAAGGGCGACGGCGTAACCAACGACGCCTTTGCTATTCAGCATGCAATTGACGATTGTGCAAAAAACGGCGGAGGTCAGGTTGTACTTCAGAGCGGAAAGGTGTTTTACAGCGACTCCATCAAGCTGAGGAACAATGTTGACCTGCATATCCAAAAGGGCGCTACTCTCAAGGCAACCTCCAATATTGACGGCTATATTCGGCCCAACAAACTGATTAACGACCCAAAGACGGCGTTGATTGGCAACCCGGTTACAGGTAAGCCCAGCTTTGTTTTCATCTATGCCTACGAGGCTGACCATTGTACCATCAGCGGCCAGGGTACTATCGACGCCAATGGCCACGCCTTTGTTCAGCGCAAGGACAGATATTATGTGACCGGCGACTTTTATCCACGCCCAACAGTAATATATGTAGAAAAGAGTAATCACATTACCTTTAAGGATATTACCATTGTGGACGCTCCGTTCTGGACCCTGCACCCGGCAGGCTGTGACGATGTGCTGATTGACAAAATCAGGATTCTCAACGACCTTGATGTTGCCAACAGCGACGGTATCGACCCCGACCATTGCACCAATGTTAGGATTATCGGCTGTCATATCACCTGTGCCGACGACTGCATTTGTCTTAAGACCAGCAAGGGCAACGCCGAATACGGCCCCTGCGAGAATGTTCTTATTGAGGGCTGCACCCTGGTCAGCACCTCTGCTGCTATCAAGATTGGTACCGAGGGCGTTGGCGATTTTAGGAATGTGATAGTCAGCAATTGTATTATCAGCAAATCCAATCGCGGTCTGTCCATCCAAATTCGTGACGGCGGCAATGTGGAGAATGTGTCGTATTCTAACATCATTATCGAGACAAGACGCTTTTGTCCCGATTGGTGGGGCACTGCAGAGCCCATTGTTATTACCACCTTTAATCGTGATGAAAACACAAGGAGCGGCTCCATCAGTAATATTAGATTCAGCAACATTACCACCAATGGCGAGAACGGAGTGCTGATTCATGGCAATCAGGACAACATTATCAGCGATATTCATTTTGAGAACTGTCAGATAAAGCTCAATCGCAGTTCAAAATGGGATTGCGGTCTATATGACCTGCGCCCTTGCCTGGATTGGGGAGTAGAAAAGTACGACAACTCTGCATTTTTTATCAGATATGCCAAGGATGTAACTATCGAAAAAACAAGGACCTCCTGGGGTAATCTGTGTGATAACTACAAGCACGCTATTGATGCCGAGAATGTGGAGAATTTGGAGCTGATTAGATTCAGCGGCAGTGCAGTTTCTCCGGATATTGAGGATATTAAACTAAACAATGTTAAATTAGTAAAGTGAGGATATTATGGTAGAGCTTAAGGGATACAAACTGAACACAATTTCTTTTGAAAACAAGGCGGAGAACGGAGCACAGCTCCAACTCCAAAACAAAATACAGTACAATGTAAATTATATCGACTCCGAAAACCGTTGTATCAGCGTGCTTAATTTCAGAGTAATTGACAGCAATCTCAATCCTTTTGAGATAAAGCTGGAGATGGTAGCAGAGTTTTTGTATGAGGATGGGGACGACAAGCGTGACATCCACGCAGATTCCTTTGACCAGATATTCCCGTTTGTGCGCCAAATCATCAATTCTATTACTGCTATGAGCGGTATTCCGGCGTTGATGATACCTATTGTTAAGCTGGACAGGGAGTCCGTAGCAGTCAACACACCCCAAAGTGAGGAGAGTCAGCTGAACTAATGGCTACATTGTGTGATACCTGCTGGTACAATACCTATGATGAGGAGGATGACGCATATTATTGCGACCTCCAGCTGGACGAGGACGAGTATGCTCGTATGCTCATTCGTGACAAGCAGAACAAACCCTGCAAGTACTACCGTCCCGATATCGGCGAGTACGGTATTGTCCGTAAGCAGAATTAATATGAATTTCGGAAGTGGGCGTTGCTCACTTCTTTTTTTACAGACTAAATGTAAAAAAATAACAGTCCCCAAAAATGAGAACTGTTATGGCGTGCTGCAGAAGATTCGAACTCCCGACCTTCTGATCCGTAGCAGTGTCGATAGCCGTTAAATAAGCCCTAAACAGCGGTGTTTAGGGCTTT
>JBJEPK010000044.1:0-1794 GCA_051881195.1 Eubacterium sp.
CACTTTTTCGTGAATCCCGGCTTTTATTTTCGCTGTTTTTTTACAGCGCCTTTTTCTTTGATTTATAGCTGTGCGGCTTTATACGCTACGCCCAGCAGAGCGGCTTGGTTACCAAGTCTGGACCTAACAATATTTACATTCTTGAAAGGCTCCATTAATTTGTTGTATATCTTTCTGTCAATTAGGTCGATAATATAATCTTCGTTAAGAATGCCTCCACCCAAAACAATAAGAGGGGGATTGAAGGTATAAATTATGTTGATTAAGCCGGCAATAATCTCATCAATCCATTTGTCCACTTCTGACCTAATTTCCGGCTTTTCAAAATTTTCCTTTTCAAATATTTGAAAGCCGTTTAGGTCCTCGCCGGTTATTCTTTTTATTGACATAATCAGAGCTTTTGCTGATGCGTAACATTCGTAGCAACCCTCACCGCCGCAAGTGCATTGCTTTCCGCCGGCGTGAGTTATCATGTGACCAACTTCACCGGCACTACTGCGAGAGCCCTTTAACAGCTTGCCGTCAAGGTATATTGCACCACCAATACCGGTGCCATAGGTAAGACAGATAAAGTTGTCCTCCCCCTTTGCAGCACCAAAGTAAGCCTCGCCGAGGGCAGCAGCGTTTACATCATTTTCTACAAATGTTGTTATGCCTGTCTTGTTCTCTATTAAACTTTTAACCATCATACCGGTGTAGTAGGGGATATTGTCGGTAGAATGTACTACAATACCGTTTTCGCTATCAACCTGCCCGGCTGTGGATATAGCCACTCTGTCAACATTGTCATAGCTCTCAACTATTTCAATAACCCTTTCTATCAATGCCTGTCCACCTTTTTGTGCATCAGTGGGGATTGTATGGCTTTCGGTGATTTCAAAGTTTTCGTTGATAATTCCGTACTTAATGAATGTACCACCAATATCAAATGCAATAATTCTCATCTTGATTCCTCCAATGCGTTAACAAATCGCCTTGTTATATCTCTAGGTCGTGTGATAGCAGTGCCAATAACTGCACTGTGAGCACCTGCCTTATATACATCAAGCAGGTCGTCGGGACTCCAAATCCCACCCTCAGCTATAACAGGGGAATGTAGTTTTGTTGCGTATTCACTAATCAGTTCTGTGTCCGGTAGTTTGCGTCCCTTGGTATAGGGGGTGTAACCACTCATAGTCGTCCCTATCAAGTCAAACCCGATTTCTTCAGCATGCTTGCCCTCGTCAAAGCAAGAGGTATCTGCCATAAATAACTGATTTGGGTACTTCTTTCTGACAGAGGCAAAGAATTCATCCAAAGTAACTCCGTTGGGTCTTAACCTGTTTGTTGCGTCAATAGCGATTATTTCGCACCCTATTTCTATCAGTTTATCCACTTCTTCTTCTGTTGGGGTAATATACACATCACTATCAGGATAAACCGATTTGATTATTCCAATGACCGGTAGGTCAACAGCATCCTTGATGGCGAGTATATCCACTACTGTGTTCGCTCTTATACCAACAGCTCCGCCGCTTTTGGCTGCATACGCCATTTTGCTCATTATGTAAGAATCATACAATGGCTCGTCCGGTAGTGCTTGACAGGATACAATCAATCCACCTTTTATTTTATTAATTATTTCGGCATTGTTCATAAAAATCACCAATTTTATTATACCAACTGTTACTAATAAATTCAATAATAAAATTATGTTGAATAACAGAGATATTTGTGATAAAATCAAAATGATAATGGATACGAGGTGACTAACTATTAAAAGTCAAGACTTTTTTAAAGAAATTGAGTAATTTA
>JBJEPK010000045.1:0-9356 GCA_051881195.1 Eubacterium sp.
TTCTGTTTACAGATTCAGCCGAATGCCAAAGGACACACTATTCTATAGAACGTAAAAACAGTAGGAAAAATCCTACTGTTTTTCTTTATCCTTAGCTGCAATGCCAAGGAGAATATCCCTTGTGTTTTTTGACGGAGCTTTTATAACAATATCCAGCAAGCGCTGTAATTCCTCGGCAATGTCCTTGCCTTTATATCCCAAGTCAATTAGGTGGTTGCCGTGAATATTCAGCCCTGCAAGTGTGTACGGTTCTCCTGATGCAATTACATCGCCTATCATATCACGAATGGCACAAAGCTCATCCATTTCGTGCTGAGCCAATGCCAGGTTATGACTGGACATATCGGCAATTTTTACATCAACAAAGTCGTAAATCAGTTCCTCCCCAAGTCGGGATAGCCAATACTTTATGCTCTGCGGATTAAGGTGGATATGCTTGTCGTGAATTTCCACCAATGTAATCACCTTTTTATATATATCGTTACTTACTTTCAGCCTCTTGAGAACATTATGCGCCAGTTCCTTACTCTTGGCTGGATGCCCTTTGAAATGGTCGCCTTTTTCGTCAATTTTCAGTGTATATGGCTTGCCGATGTCGTGCAACAGTAATGCCAGGCGAATATAATCAACCGCCGGAGCATAGGCAACCGACTTTACTGTGTGGGTATATATATCGTACAAATGCCACTTGCTGTACTGCTGAAAATCAAAAGTAGGCTTTAGCTCCGGTATAATTACACCAAAAACATCACGATAGTCTGTCAGCACAGCCTCCACATTCTGGCCCACAAGCAGCTTCTTTAGTTCTACAAATACACGCTCGGCGGCAATGTTCTGCAACAATTCCTTGTTGTCAAGGATAACTGCGGCAGTGTCAGACTCAATATCGAATCCCAGCACACTGGCAAAACGCAGCGCCCTCATAATACGCAGGGCGTCCTCCTTGAAACGGGTATCGGCGTCTCCGACGCACCTAATCAAGTGGGATTCTAAATCCTCCCTGCCGCCAAAAATATCCACTACCCCCACATTGTCATTATATGCCATTGCATTGATGGTAAAATCACGACGAGACAAGTCATCCTCAATAATTGTCACAAATGAAACATTGTCGGGATGTCGATTATCGGCATAATCGCCGTCCGTCCTAAAGGTAGTAATCTCATAGGGCTCACAGCTGACAATGGCAGTGACAGTGCCGTGCTTAATACCCGTCTCAACATACCTAATACCGTTACTATTTAGCACAGATTCTACCTGCTGTGGTGTGGCTGATGTGGTAATATCTATATCCCCACATTCCCTGCCCATAAGGTAATCACGAACACATCCACCCACTGCATAGGCAGAATATCCGCTGCCAATCAACAAGTCTATTAACTTTTTTGCATCAGTAGGTAGATTCATAATCGCTCCTAATTGTCTTGTAAATAGAACTTCACCACTTGTTTTTTATTATATTGCTCTAACTGACTATGTACCAGTTGTACCTCATCATCGGTAAGTTGCGGCTTTTCCTCCGGGTAATCCCAATTAGAGAGTGGATTTTGGTCGGTGCAAAGCATTTTGCCATCAATCAACACCCAATGAAACAGCAGTATTTTGCGCTTGTTCTTAACATAAATCAGCGTACCCTTTGTTCCGGATGATACATTCTTGAAATAATTGAGACCTTTTGCTTGCTTCATCAACACTCTAACCTGCTGCTCAAAAGGCAAACGAGCAAAGGAACGGCGATTAAATACGGGAATAACAAATATTCCCAGCAGTATCACCCCGGCAACAGCAATTATTATCAACAATTTATCGCTCATCAATGGGGACTCCTACGGTAATAATCTGGAATGGCTTGTAATCAATTCTGTCTATGTCTGCCTCAACATCCTCCAGCATATTGAGCAGCTTGTAGTTGGCAGGCAGATGTATAGTACCGCGGCTGCCGTTCTGCTCACTTAAGCGAAGCACAATCATACTGCCGTCCTCACTGTATTTTGCCGCTTGCAGATAAAGTGGGACAAATGTTGGCAATTCCCACTCCACATCAGCCCTAATCAAAGGAACATTATACTGGAATGCAATATTATTTATGTTAGCAGATACAGGGTCACCACTGTGGGGCATAATCATATAACAAAAATTATGCACACCCATATCAGAAGTAACATCAGGTCTAATGGTAGCGCGAAGCAGTGACAGACTGATTGTGTTATTCTCCAGTCCTACACCGTACTTGCCGTCGTTGATGATAGCAATACCGCCATCGGTCTCGGATAAATCGCACCATTTATGGTGGCAGGTCTCGAATCTTGCCTGTTGCCAAGTTGTATTACGATGGGTGTCACGCTCAATATAACCGGCAGAAATATCGCATAATGCTCTGCGTGTGAGAACATTGCACTGAAATTCTGCCTTAGCAAGCCTATGCTTTTCATGCCAGTCAACGATATTCTCTACCTCAATACCGGCACTGCGACGGAACAACCTGATAATCATGGTCCAGCAGGACTTATCCGTTGCCAGTTCCGCCTTGAATGAGGCGCTCTCCCCGTCAAGCTCGCATAATTCCAGTGGTGACACAACCTTAATTTCTGCCTGCTTATCCCTATAATTAGGCAAAATATCCCAGGCATCATAATTGCCCGGCTTGTCCACATACAGTTTTAGCTTGTTAAACTCGCCGTCAACCCATTCCCTATTTAGCTTCTTGTCATACAAGGACTCTATTGAGCCATCTTCATTAAACTTAATGTTATAGTATGGGGTATTGATAGTATCCCCAATAGTAATCCAATCATCACTGTGGGTAACAGCGCGCAAAGACTTGGACTGCATAGGTGGAATGGACGGAATCAGCCAGTTGCCCTTAACTCCGTAGCGTGTGGCACTGCCTTTTTTGTTAGGTACAAAGGTCAATGAATCCCTTGTAATATTAAGGGTGTTGAAATACTTTGAGCCTGTACCGATGATAGTGTCCAGTTCCCTGTCAATCTCCCTGTAATCAGCCATTGCATCCTCGTACACAGGATGAATATGAGAGCCGGGCAAAATGTCATGAAATTGATTTACCAACAATTTTTTGTACAATTTTGTAATACGGGATTGGATGTTCTCTCCTCGCATAACAGACAATATCTCTGCATTGCGAAGTTTATACTCCAGTTGTCGGTTGGCACGCTTGAGTTCCGATTTTGTAGTAAAGGTGCCGCGGTGCATCTCCAAGTATAATTCACCGTCCCAAGTCTCCAAATTGTCATTATCCTTGAGATTACGCTCCAAAAATTCTGCACCGCCCATGTGGGTGCACTTTGGCATAACAGACAACTTATTGAACCTGTGCATAAGTTCAATCATCTCATCGGTACAGCCACTGCCACCGTCTCCGTAGCCAAACATATTCATGGTCTGGCCGCCGGTGTCCTTGTCAATATAAGCGTTCCAGTTTTCTTGAATTTGGGATGGCTCGTTCCAAGTAATAAAATGTGTGGGAGGCACGCAAGCCAATACGTCAGAGCCGTCTATACCCCTCCAAACAAAGTTATTGTGTGGAAATCTGTTGGTGTCGTTCCAGGTTGACATCTTGTTGGACACAAAGTAGTTAACACCACAACCCTTGAGTATTTGCGGTATAATCCAAGAATTGCCAAAAACATCGGGCAACCAGGCATTATCCACTCTCTTGCCAAACATACGCTGATATGTCTGCTGACCATACAGGCACTGGCGAATCAATGATTCTGCACTTGGAATATTGCAATCAGGCTCAACATACATTGCACCCACCGGCTCAAACTGACCGGAGGCAACCTTTTCTTTTAGTTCAGCAAACACATCGGGATAATATTTTTCCAGCGTTTCGTACACGTATGGCTGAGTGTGGGTGTACTTGAAGTCCGGGTATCTGTCCATTAGTCGAAGTTGAATAAGGACGGTACGCAAATTTTTTTGGACTGCATGGATTCTGCGCCAATAGTAGGCAATATCCAGATGGGAGTGGGCAATAAGCGCCACATCACCTGCGCCCCTATAATTATCGTTGGCGTAGATTACATCATCAATATATGCCTTTGCCTCGTCAATGCCGGACAACTCGTCGTCGTCAAAATCAATGAGATTCATAGCATTATTTAGTTCTCTGTTTAGGAATTCGCGATAATCCTCGTTAAATAAATCGCTGCCGGCAATATTAAGCAACACCTCAAAATCCCAAACCAAATCCTGCACCTTGTGATTGATAGTACAAATATATGCACCCTCAAAAATCTGTCGGCATCCACGCACGGACAGACTCTCCGGGTTACGCTCATCATCGGGCTTTGAGCGATTATATCCCATCATATCTATATGCAGCGTCTTGGTGGTATCCACATAGGGCGAAAGCAACATTCTCTCACGATTTGGGTCCACACCGCCCACATATTTGCCATTAACCTGAACACAGATTTCTGCGGCAGTCTTTAGGGACAGCCATAGCTCCTCGCCCTGCATATCGGCAGGTATATCTACATCTCCCTTGATGAAGGCCGTGCCATCGGGAGTAAAATACATATCTCCCTTGTGCAAAGGTCTGTATTCGTCGGTGTAGTACTCAAATTCCATCTCCGACACCTGACGGGCGTCGCGAATCATAAGAGTAGTAATTTCGTACTTTTTTGCATAAATATGTCTTTTTAGCCAGCCGAAGCGAAGTGCCGTCCACTCCTCGGGACGCATGGAACGGCGAACCACCTTAATATGTGCCATAATTTATCCTCCCTATACATCCTGAAAGTAAGGGCGCTTGCGTACTGCCACTACCCTAACATTTTTGTCCAAATCGGTTTTGATTTGTTCCTCAATCCAAGCCACACAACGATGAAGAATAAGACATTTTGAACACTCACCGCGAAAAACCAATGTCAGTCGGTCGCCGTCCAAGGACTGATACTCAATCCATCCGCCGTCTCCCTGTAATTTGGGCTGTAATACATCTTGTACATAATCTTTTATTGTCATAATACCACCTCATCCATTGATGATGGATGTCATTTTTTCTTTTACCTTTTCCAACTTATTAGCAGCTGTTGCCTTATTCGGTGCAACGATGGAATAATACACCTTGATTTTTGGCTCGGTTCCACTGGGTCTGACTGCCATCCAGGAGCCGTCGTCAAAAATGTACTTCAGTACATTCTCCCTTGGCAAATCATCAACTCCGTTACTGTAATCAATTATCTTGGCAATACCCGGTATAAGCTCATCACCAATTCTGCGAAACTCTGCCATCAGTTGCTGTATTCTCTCGGCACCATCCTTGCCTTTTAGTACAAAGCTGTCAAGAGAATCCAAATAGTAGCCATATCTGTCATATATCTCATTAAGAGCATCAACAAGGGTCTTACCCTGTGCCTTATACCATGCAGCCATTTGGCAAATCAGCATGGAAGACACTACGCCGTCCTTGTCCCTGGCGTGAGTACCTACCAGGTAGCCATAACTCTCCTCATAGCCAATAACGAATTCTCTGTCGCCGGATTTTTCAAACTTATTGATTTTGTCGCCTATATACTTGAAGCCGGTAAGGGTATCCACCAAATGAAGTCCATAATGCCTGCCGATATTGGCGCCCAATTCTGAGGTAACAATGGTCTTGATTAAGGCGGATTTGCTGTTAAGCTTTTCCTTATCCATAGTGAGTACAAAGTTAACCAACAGGGCGCCGGTCTGGTTACCGGTAAAGAGAACATAATCGTCCCCATCCCTGACTGCAATTCCAACTCTGTCGCAATCCGGGTCAGTACCAAGGACAATATCTGCTCCCACTTCCCCGGCCTTTTTTATAGCCAGAGTAAGTGCAGCTCTATCCTCGGGATTTGGCGACTTAACGGTGGGAAAATTGCCGTCTGCTTTCTGCTGACTTTCCAGTACAGTAACATCCATACCTTCCAGCACACGCTGAACAGGTATATTACCTGTGCCGTGGAGTGGTGTATATACTATTTTTAAATCAGTGGGGGTGGTATAGCGAGATTGCTTTTTGACTTCAGTGATATACTGCTCCAAAACACCCTCATAAATTCCCACTATCATTCCGGTACTCATATAATGCTCGGCACTTTCAACCCCGTCATATACGCCGGAATAATCATTAATGGCATTAATGTAACCTATGGCATCCGTTGCGTCATCGGTACATAACTGACATCCCGTGCTGTCATACACCTTGTAGCCGTTGTATTCCTTAGGATTGTGGGAGGCGGTAATCATAACACCGGCTGTACACTCCAAGTACCTGGTTGTAAAAGACAAAACCGGCACCGGCACAATATTGGTATATGCGTACACCTTAATGCCCCGGGATGCAAATATTCTGGCACAATACCACTCAAAATCGGCGGAATTAAGCCTACTGTCACAGGCAATTGCCACAGACAGATTGTCTCCATAATTCGCTTTTAGATAATTGGCCAAGCCCAATGTAGCCTTGCCTACGGTGTACTTGTTCATACGGTTGGTGCCTGCGCCCATAATACCACGCAGACCACCGGTACCAAAGGCCAAGTCCTTATAAAATCTATCCTCAATTTCTTTTTCGTCAGTTATAGCAGAAAGCTGAGCATTGGTTTCATCATCAAATGTAAGCCACTGCTTATACTTTTCTTTGTAAGTCATAATTGCAAATCCCCCCATAATTAATGGAATTATAGCATATTGATTAATTTTACACAAGAAAAAGAGGTGAAAAAATCACCTCTTTTACAAAAAATATTTTTACTTTTTGCCAACCTTCTTTGCAGCCTTTTCTGCCTTGCGGCGCTGAAGCTCTGCTTCTTCCTCAGCCTTTTTAGCAGCAAGCTGTTCTTCCTTGATTCTATCTTCCTCTTCAGCATCCAGCTTTGCCTGGTCATAAAGAGCTGCGATTTCATCAAAGTGACTGTAATTTTCTTCTTGGATAAGAACATTTTTAGCATTTACATAAGGCTTAGCTGCACGGTCAAACTTGGCATGCTTATCCATCTCAAGCTTTGACAGCTTGCGAACTTCCTTGCGTTCTTCACTAAGCTTCTTAATTTCGGCATTAAGCCTCTTAGCCTCATCCTTATCTTTTTCCTTCTTAGCAACATTACAAAGCTTTGCAAGTTCTTCGATTTTTGCATCAAGAGCATCTTCTCTTGCAAAAAGTTCATCCATGGCATCAAAGCTAAGCTCCTTAAATTCATTAACGGAACCAAAGAACTTTTGATATGACTTGATAGCAGAAACATTTGTTTTGGCAAGTTCAATATAGAACTTTCTGACTTCCTTTTCCTCTTCTGTTGCATTAGGCATAGCCTTTGCCTTTTTTAGCTCTTCCTTTGCCTGGGATAAGGAAGCGGTTTTAATGCCTTCAAGACCTGCTTCATAAACCTTTGTATAGGTATCAATCATAATTTTACCTAAAGGAGTATTAAACTTATTTAACTCATCTACAACAAACTTTGAAATACCTATTTCTTCGTTTAATTTGAGAGTCTCACGATAAGCTTTTTTAGCTGCCTTGCGTTCAGCCTTGTCCTTTATGTGCTTATAGCTGTCCTTGGTAACATCCACAGGAGTTTTTACTGCCATATCTTTAGCATTATTTACAAGATCAATTGCTTCAACAAGCTCGTGGTTATCAAGTGCGTTATTTCCATAATCCTCAAACATAGACCTTATCTTAAGTATTCTGATAATGGACTTTTGCTTCTCTTCAGTAAAGTCGTAGAAGAAGTACGGAATAACATTCAATGTAGCGCCTATAGCAGCCACAATTACAAGTATCTTGAGAAGTGGAATAAGAGTACCCTGAACGTCATACAACGCATTGGAAGGATTGAACATATCCTGGCCATTAGCAGTTTGTTCAGCCAGCATCTGGCCGATAGATATTTTTGTACCCGGTAAAACTCTCGACATAATACCTGCATTAGAGGTAACTGCCTTTGCGTTAGCGGCAGTCATACCATAGCGTTCCTGCAGGGCAGGTAGAATACCGGCTGTAAGCAGAGTAATAACATTACCGATGGCTGTAACCGCTGAAAATGCGCCGTCAATTCTTTCGCCTGTCTTGTACTGCTGATAATCACGAATATCAGCCTGAATTGAAGGATTAAGAATATGCTCAAAAGCACCGATGATTCCATTGAAATACAGACAAAGAAGAACGCACCAAATTATGTAGGATTTCAAGTTACCTGTGCTATCAACGCCTGCATTGACAAACGGAAGCATCATAATAATGAAAAGGATATTCAAAAGATTAACAATAATCTTAACCTTCTTTTTGCCCCATTTACGAATGAAGAACGGAGCCATAATCATGCCCCACAATGCAGAGTTTCCGTTCAAGGTGATAATAATGCCATATACATTACCTGAGCAGGCACCACCGTAGTTATAAAGCCAGTAAAGAATATTTGCGTATGCAGTTTCAAGGAATCCAATCCAACCTGCAAGAGCAATAATCCAGAAATACTTGTTCTTTGCAACGGCTCTTATTGCGTCAGTAAACTTAATTTGAATAACATGAGTTTTTGCTTGAATAATTTTTTCCTGAGTGTTGACATAAACTAAAATCAAAAGTCCAACACCGATTACACTAAGGATAGGATAAAGAAGTCTGTAAACACGAACATCTGTTTGGTTAGTATGATAAATGTTTTGAGCAATAATCGGCATCAAAAGATTTACGATAGATGGACCGAGAGAATATACTACGCTCTTAATAGAAACAACATCTGCTCTTTCCTGCGAATTTGGTGAAAGAACATGAATAAGATTTTCGTAAGCGTCGTAAAAGAAATAGTAAAAGAATTGAAGCAAAATGTTGAAAACAAGCACAACAACACATTTTGCGATATAGGAAGCGGACTTTCCGAAAATTTGGCCATTTCCAACAACAAGCGCTATCTTGTCATAAGGAAACCATACCATTCCAAAATAAATAAGAACAGACGGTATTCCCATGCGAATCAAATACGGTCGATATTTACCGGCTTTATTACGCGTATTGTCAACAATATTTGCTCTAACAGCTGTAAGAGGGATACCGGACAATACTGCAATGACATACATGATGTACATATCTGTCGGGCCGATACCGATTGTACCTGTTATAAAAACATTGGTTGAGCCAAGCAGGAAGGTATAACCCATACATACGATAAGGTATGCACCGATACCACCAAATGCATAAGAAGCAATCTCCTTAAAGGACATATACCTGCCCATTGGGGGCTCCTTCCAATAGTATCTGACATTGTCAATAAGTGACATTACTTTTTGTTTGACTGAAACTTTTTCTTCCATTATACTACCCCTTTCAATAAGTACAAAAATACCTTAACATATTTTAGCAA
>JBJEPK010000046.1:0-1784 GCA_051881195.1 Eubacterium sp.
CCAGTTTACACAAAAGCAGCCACCTTTCCAGATGTGCCGGATTCCGCCTATTACGCTGACGCCGTGCGAGAATTAGCCGAGCGAGGAATTGTGACTGGTTATGAAGATGGCACTTACAAACCTAATAATGTGGCAACACGTGGACAAATGGCGAAAATTTTAGCCGGTATTTTAGGGCTAGATACGAAGAATGTAGTGGATCCAGGATTTACTGATGTATTACCTAGCAATCCATATTACGGAGCGATTGCTGCATTAGCACAAGCGGGCATTATTAGTGGTTATGAGGATGGTACGTTCCGTATGAATGAACCGATTCAGCGTAATCATTTAGCGAAAATGCTTGTGAATGCATTTCATTTGCAATCACCAGAAGGCGCGACGATGCCGTTAACGGATGTGATTGAGGAATATAAAGACTATGTATTGGCGCTTTATACAAATGGCATTACAACAGGAAGAACAGCAACCCAATTTGATGGTGGATCATACGTCACACGCGGGCAACTTGCAGCGTTTGTTGTACGAACAGAGAAAGCCATTCAATCGGCTATGAATGAGGAAGAAAAACCGAATACAGACCTGAATCCACCGACCGAATCTGTTCCAGAACCAACTTTAACATTTACCATGTCGCTAGAAGGTGTAACGGAAAATTTTTTAACTAATAAGGAATATGAGTTAGTCACATCAGCTGTAATTGGAAAGGTATATTTGGATGGAGATGTTGTAAAAATCACCTTCGTTTCAGAAGAAGCCATTCCGAAAGGGTCATTTAAAGCAAAGATTAACAATGTCGAGTATGAATTTAACTTTAATAGGCATGAAAATAAATGGATAATGAAAAAATTTAAGGAGGCTGTTTTACCAGTAGCAGAGCCAACACCAGCACCATACTTCCCGACTACGATTCCAGTAACAGACATCGCACTAAACACAACAACTGCGACACTGAATCAAGGAGAAACGACCCAATTGACGGCCACAATCTTACCGTTAAATGCGACGAATCAACATGTAACATGGACATCCTCAAATCCGACGGTTGCCATGGTGGATGCAACGGGGAAAGTGACAGCTATTAGTGGAGGAACCGCAACGATTACAGCAACAACAGTGGACGGATTAAAAACAGCTACGGCAACAATTGAAGTCGTCGTTCCACCAGTGCCAGTAACCGACATCTCACTGAACACAACAGCCGCGACACTGAATCAAGGAGAAACGACCCAATTGACGGCAACAATCTTACCGTCGAATGCAACGAATCAACATGTGACATGGACATCTTCAGATCCAATGGTTGCAACGGTAGATACGGCAGGTGTTGTATATGCAGTCGGACAAGGAACAGCAATCATCACGGCAACAACGGTAGATGGTCTAAAGACAGCTATGGCAACAATTGAAGTCGTCGTTCCACCAACGCCAGTGCCAACACCGACACCAGTGCCAACACCGACACCAGTGCCAACACCGACACCAACGCCAACACCAACGCCGGTACCAACGCCAATACCAGTATCAGTAACCGGCATTACATTGGATAGGGCGCACGGAATTGTATATGTAGGTGAAACAACTACATTAATACCAACCGTAACACCAACTAATGCAACGAATCAAAATGTGACGTGGACATCCTCCGATCCGACGGTTGCAACGGTAGATACAGCAGGCGTTGTATACGCAGTTGGACAAGGAACTACAACAATTACAGCAACAACCGTAGATGGATTAAAAACAGCTACGGCAACAATTGAAGTCGTCGTTCCAGTAACAGG
>JBJEPK010000047.1:0-1755 GCA_051881195.1 Eubacterium sp.
CGCTGGTGATGTTGCCACAGTCGTCATAGGCGTAGGTCAGCGTCGCGCCGGACTGGGTGAGGGTTTGCACCAGAGGTGTGGTGCTGCCCGTGCCATGTCCACCAGCCAGGTAGCCGTAGGTCGTAGCCACAGCCGTGCCGCCCGCATTGACCGTCCGCTGGGAGATACGCCCGACACCGTTGGAAGGGCACACTATCTGCTCACTCGCCCCAAAAGTCCAGCGCCATAGGAACTTAACGCAAAAAGCGGAGCCTTCGAAGAGACTCCGCCAAGTGTCGTTTTATCAAAGACGCATGCTTTAATCAAGAAAATCAAACAAGTCAAGCAACTCTTGATCAACCGCATTGGCCTGTAAATTCCATTCTGCTATTTCACTGCGAATAGACACTACTTCACTTTCCTGCAACTTTGCTTTCCATGAGGTATCAGCCTTTTGAAACAACGGAATAAGTTGAAATAACTTACTGTCCGGAAACAGCTTGTCTGCCTGATCTAAAAGCTGATTTAATAGATCCTTAGCCGATCCAAGTTGAATAACTTTACCATACAGAAAATGGTAGGTTGATATACCCGCAAGGTAGTAGCACAACTGCCATAGAAACATTTTACTTTTGCTATGGTATTGAATCCCATATTGAAGAACTTCTTGCAAAAAAGCAGCATAACATTGATACTCGTTCGCATTTTCTGATATAGCCCACGGCGATTCAAGTTCAAGCAAAAAAGAAACCATTTGCTGAATAATTAAAACAGACAACTGAGACGATTCAGGATAGCACTTCCACTGTTCTTTTAAGTATCTGTAGATATCTAATCGTTTTTTGTCCTTTTCCATTTTAGAAATGGTATCTTTAATTTGTTTAATCACGGTTATTCATCCCCCTGTTTACGGTATTGGGTACGCATCCGAAATTGAATATTGACCACCGTTGTTAAAAAGCTTAAGGATAATGGAACAAGAATATTGTTCAAAACGATAAATATAGTATTCCACGTTTGGGATAGGTTTGGTCTGGTTCGGATTATTCCATTTCTGTCCTTGATCGGCAACAATTTTCAAAAGAGGGAGTAGCTTATCCCATCCTTTAGGATCGTTTGGGCCAATTCCAAATGGACTCCAGTCATGACCACCATGGTTTTTAGAGCCCCCCAAAATATGGTTCTTATCACCAGATTCCCAATCGATTTTTTTGCTTAGTGCAGGTACAGTGGTAGGGGAATTGAAAATCGAATTATATATGCTGATTCCTGCATCCACCAGAGATAGACATCCGGCTGCGATAAACGCTCCTGCAACGATAGTATCACCAATTGGAAGCATACCATCAGCCATGGCATATTGAGCACCATTTTGTTTAATAAAATCCCACACAGGTGCAGCCAACGATTGAGTGCCTGCTTCATCAATTCTGAAGACAGGATTGTTAATGCAATAGGCAAACTGATTACAGCCGATATATCCAGTTCCGTTTTCAACAGTGTCATCTGCATTGACAAACCTGCACCAAGTCGGATTGTAATACCTGCTCCTCAGGTAATAGAGCCCCGTCTCTTCATCATAGACATATCCACGATACCTGAAAGGCTGCACCGTGCCGAGTGTGCTGGCGAGCGTGCCCGTCTTACTGATCGGCTTGCCCCAAGCATTGTACTTGTATTCTACCACCTTGCTGCCATTTGCGTCAACCAACGCAATGACGTCGCCCTGCAGGTTGTACAGGTAGGCATAGGCAGTTCCATTGAACAAAACCACCG
>JBJEPK010000048.1:0-8960 GCA_051881195.1 Eubacterium sp.
AAACCTCCAGCATGTGTGAGCCCAGTAGCATCTCGTTGCCCGGCTCAAAATGATATGTATAATCCTCCATAAAAGCAGTACCGCCCGTCATACCCTCAGCCATCTGCTTCATTACCCTGGTCATAGCGGCAACCTTCCAGTCACCTTCGGCACCAAAACCGTAGCCCTGACGCATAAGGTCCTGTGATGCAAGACCCGGAAGTTGTCTAAGCTGTTGCAAATCCTCAAAATTGGTGTGGAAAGCACCAAATCCCTGCTCCTCAAGGAATTTCTTGATTGCAACCTCTTCTCTTGCCTGGTATCTAACAGCCTCAATATTGTCGGTATCCATATCATAAAGGCGGTTATATTCGTCCATCTGAGCATCAATTTCGTCCTCGGTAACAGCATCGACCATACGGATAATATCGCCTACACCATAGTGATCAACCTGCCAGCCAAGTTTGATTTGTGCCTCGATCTTGTCGCCGTCGGTAACAGCAACATTACGCATATTGTCGGATATTCGCAGAACTCGGAGTTTTCGTGATTCGCAAGCGCCCACTGCTGCACGCATCCAAATACCCATCTTGTTTTGAAAACTCTCATCCTGCCAATAACCTGCAATTACCTTTTGCTTGGCTCTCATTCTTGCCAAAATATATCCGTGCTCCCTATCGCCGTGGGCAGACTGATTAAGGTTCATAAAATCCATATCAATCTCGTTCCAAGGGATGTCACGATTGTACTGTGTATTCACATGAAGCAGTGGTTTTTTTAGTGAGTCAAAGCCTGCAATCCACATCTTGGATGGCGAGAATGTATGCATCCAAGTAATAACGCCGGCGCAGGTTGGGTCATTGTTGGCAGCCTGCATAACATCAAGTATTTCCTTGGAAGTCTTAACGCAGGGCTTGGCAATAACAGTACAAGGAAGCTTTTCGCTCCATACAGCAGCCATCTCCCTGCTGTGGGAATCAATGGTATCAAATATTTCTTCTCCATAAAGGAACTGGGTACCTACTATAAACCAAAAATTGTAATCCTTAATTGCCATATTTACCTCCTAGATACATTTGCCGGCTGCACGCTGAACATCAAGGGCTGCTTTATATTTTGTCAAATATTCTTCAAAGCCCCTACTGTCATCGGGATTGGGATTAATAGTAGTTTTTTTGCAATTAGCGAACACCTTTCTGTCCAAATATTCGTCCAGGGTCATATCGCCACCGTCAATAGCATATCGAGCTAGGATTGCAGAGCCCCAGGCGCCGCCCTCGCCTGCAGTAGTCATAACCGATACAGGCGTCTTCATAGCTCCCGCCATCAGCCTTTGGCCAACCACAGGAGTCTTAAATAATCCCCCATGGCCCATAAGACGATTGATAACAACATTCTCTTTTTCTAATATCTCCATACCGATGCACAGTGTAGCCATAGTAGAATATATTTGGCAGCGCATAAAGTTCGGTAAATCAAATGCAGCGCCCTGTGCCCTAACGAACATTGGTCTGCCGTCATCCACATGGGAAACTGGCTCTCCGGAGAAGTAGTTAAAGCTAAGCAATCCACCGCAATTCGACGCTCCGTCAAGAGCTGATTGGTAAAGCAAATCATATAACTGCGGCTTAGTAATATCGGCACCGGCTTTCTGCAGTAACTGGTGGAACATCCTAACCCAGTAATCAAGTTCGGTGCAACAGTTGTTGCAGTGCACCATAGCCACCGGCTTGCCGGTAGGGGTAGTAACAATATCAATCTCCTCATACACCTTGGACAACTGCTTCTCAAGCACTATCATAGAAAAAATCGATGTACCTGCACTGACATTGCCGGTTCGGGGAGCAATACTGTTTGTTGCTGTCATACCGGTACCCGCATCCCCCTCCGGCGGGCAGAGAATAGCGCCGGCCTCAAGGTTGCCGGTAGGGTCAAGCTTTTTTGCTCCGGATTCAGTAAGAGTGCCTGCGTTCTCACCGGCCACAAGAACTCGCGGCAATATGTCTGTAATATTCCAGTCATACTGCTTTACCTCATCCAGATTAGCGAATGCCGTAAGCATTGTCCGGTCGTAGTCGTTTGTATTGCTGTCAATCGGGAACATACCGGAGGCCTCGCCGACACCCAGCACTTTATTGCCGGTTAACTGCCAATGGATATATCCTGCCAAGGTGGTAACAAAAGCGATATTCCCAACATGACTCTCGCCGTTAAGTATGGCTTGGTAAAGGTGAGCAATGCTCCAGCGCTGTGGAATATTGAATCCAAACAGTTCTGTTAATTTACCGGCCGCCTCGCCTGTAATAGTGTTGCGCCAAGTCCTGAATGGGCATAGCAGATTATCATTTTTGTCAAAAGGGAGATAGCCATGCATCATACCGGAAAAGCCTATGCTGGCCAGCCTGGTGATTCCGCAACCAAACCTAGCAACGCAATCCTCGTTAAGTGAGGCGTATGCTGATTGCAGTCCTATCCAAGCATCCTCCATACTGTATGTCCAAATTCCGTCAACCAGTTGATTCTCCCAAGTGTAATCACCTGATGCGATTGGAGTACAATGGGAATCCACCAGTACCGCTTTGATTCTGGTCGAGCCAAACTCAATTCCCAAGGATTCCCTACCTGTCAATGTAATATTTGTCATAATATCACCTATAGTTATTCTCGGTAAAATTTTACCATACTATATTATATATTACAATATTATAAGTATTACAGATTGGTTAAAATTTTGAATCACTTTAGTAACCTTTCGAATATATGACGATACTTACGGTTATAAACAATAACAACAATGTTGAACATTTTGTCATACAAAAGCAATACCACATTTGCCAACGCCAGCAGAATTGCCCAACTCCATTTGCCCATAAAATTGTCAAACGGAATACCAAAAATATACACCAAAATCAACTGTGACATTACCATAGCGATATTAAAAATTACCAGTTTTACTGCCAATTTCAGCACCCTGCTTTTTATACCGTCAAGACTGTCCTTGATTAACGGATAATATCCGAAAAACAAGGCATATAACAAGGCGGGTTCCTTGTCCGGAAGCAGAACCAATGACAACACGCAGGTGGCAAAAAATACATATAAGCCACTCCTTTTGCCTGCCGATGAAGACAGTATGATAATCAGCAATCCCGCCACTATGGGCATAACATAACTGAATATCCAAACCACAGAGCCAAGAAACATAAAAACTACCGACAGCCCGGTAATGATACCCGATAATGCAATTACCAATGATTTTTTCATATTTATCTCCTGATTTTGAACAATGTGAACTAATTTTGAATTTTGATTAATTTACTACTTTTCTATTTACTTTTTTTGTAGATAATTATATAATCACTTTATAAACTTGTAAAGAGGTGTTTATTTTGAAAAGAAGCACAGCTCTGATTCTGGCGTGCATTGTTGCGATTACCGGCCTGTTCGCAGCTTGCAGTGGAAAGAACGCAGACGACAAGACAAAAAAAAAGGACCAATCCTCCTCTATTCAAACCACACAGGGGGACGAGTACATACTTGCTGATGAGCCTGTAACAGACCAGGACGGTAAAGCTGTTACAGATAAAAACGGAAACCAGGTTACCACAGTTGCGCAATACAGAGTTGCAACTGACAAAAAAGGTAACAAAATACAGGTTTTGGTTGACAAAGACGGCAAGGATGTTACCGACAAACACGGCGACCCTGTGACCAGAACCACCACAAAGTCCACCACTAAAATCGTCACCGTTACCGACGAGAACGGAAAAACAAAAACATCTGTTGTCGGCACATCAAAGACAACAACCTCGGAATTCAAAACATCCACCAGCAAAAAGCCGACATCAGCTATCACAGGAGGAAGCACTACCTCTCCAGATGTAACTACCTTACAACCAAAGGAAGACCGGGTACCAAAAACCAGTGCAAAAGGAAAAGAAGTATCTTTCTCTGTACAGGACCAGCAAACTATACAAAATATGCTTGAAGTACCTGCGCTATACAATGCAAACTACGAAAACTCAGATGGTGTTCCAATCAACATCGCAGCGCATGTTGCAATTTGGATGGCCCAAAGAGAAGGCTTGAACACAACTACATACGCATCCGGTACCATTGTGCTTGATCTATTCAAATTTTTCGGCCAGACCGTAGTCAACTTCAAGACCCTGTGTAACGAAAAGAAGGATAAAAACTGCGACATCAAGTACAACAGTGATAACGACTCCTTTACCATAAGAAGAGAAGAGGCGTCAACTCACAAAGTTAAAATTACTAACATCCAATATCTTGGCAACAATAACTACTACAAGGTTATCGGTGAAGTTACCGACTCTGATGGAAAAAAGATGTCAAACGGTATAACAAAGGTTACCGCCGTTATCCAAAAGAACAAGCTTGATTCATCACTGGGATTTAGCCTAAAAGCCATCAAGTGGACAAAATAATCATAAAAGAATACACCCATTGCTTGATGCAGTGGGTGTTATCTTTTTGTTTAATACAGTTTTTCTCCGTTTTCGATAGCCATAACTTGATCTACTCTGGTTTGGTGCCTGCCACCCTCAAATTCCGTGTTTAGAAAAACATCAACCAGTTCGATAGCAAGGCCTGCACCTATTACCCTATCGCCCAGGCAAAGGCAATTGGCGTCATTATGGGCTCTGGTATACTTTGCACTAAAATAATCACTGCAAGCACAGGCTCTAATACCCTTCACCTTGTTTGCTGCCATAGAAATACCGATACCTGTACCGCAGCAAAGAATGGCCTTTTCTGCCTCGCCGGAGACAACCTTGTCACAGGCCTTTTGGGCAGATATGGCATAATCAAAACGCTCAGGAGTATAGCATCCAACATCAATATAGTCGATACCCTGCTCCTCAAAATGCTTTCTAACCTCTTCCTTCAGTGGGAAGCCTGCGTGGTCTGAACCAATAACTATCATAATTTTAACTCCTTATTTAGTTTAAGCTCCCTTTCTGCCTGGCTAAGACGCAAATACACGGGTACCAGCTCCTTGGCAGTAATCGGGGACATATTTTTTACTATCCTGTGGATGTACAACGCATTTTGGTACAATTTGTCCGAGTCTGCAATACGGCAGTTGTCAAGTGCGATATTATTGTAGCACAGCATAGCGCCGTCTCCTGCAATAATTACATCATCATACTCACAAAGCTCTTCTCTAAGCTCCTCAATAGATATTGCTCTATCCGGAGTTAGACGCTCGATAACACCGTCCCTACATCTGAATAGTGCGTTATAAAACTGCATACGGCGAGCATCCATAACAGCACAAATAACAGTATTTTCTTCTACAAAAGCGTGTGCAACAGTGTCCAATGTGGACACGCTGTAACATGGTATATTGTGTTGGAAAGCCAATCCCTTGACGGTGGCAACACCAATCCTAACACCGGTAAAAGAGCCGGGACCGGCTGTAACAGCAATACCATCTAGCCTACTAAAATCATAGCCGTCCATAACCCTAATAATCATGGGCATTAGTGTCTCGCTATGAGTGAGGCCGGTATTGACAAATTCGTTGCACAGCACATCATCTCCGTCAGTTAATGCTACGGATGCAGTAACTGCACTGGAATCAATGGACAACAGCATATTAATCATTTACCTCTTGCTTGGTCATAATCTTGAATCTGCGACTATTGTCGCCGACTTTTTCGATACTGATGATTATAGCATCATCGGGCATAGCACCAAAAATATTTTCGCTCCATTCTGCCAAAATATATGCATCGGTATCCACATAATCATAGTAACCTGTGGAGTACAGGTCGTCCCATCCCTCCACTCGGTACATATCAAAATGATACACTCGCAGATCATCGCCAATATAGTCATTGCATATAGCAAAGGTCGGTGAGGACACCTGGGCATCAATCCCCAGTCCCTTAACAAATCCGGTGGTAAAGGCAGTCTTGCCCATACCCAAACCGCCGATAAAGCCGATAACACTGCCTTTTTTTACTGTCTTTGCAAATTGGGACGCCTTTTCTATAGTTTCTTCATAACTATTGGTAACAAATTCTGTCATTAGAAAAGCCCTACTGTATCGCCGTTATCATCAATATCAATGCGAAAGGCGGCCGGTGACTTGGAAAGGCCGGGCATAGTCATAATAGAACCGGTCTGGCAAACAAGGAATCCGGCACCATTGGACAATGATACTGATGATATGGTGATTCTGAAGTTTGTCGGCTTGCCCAACAACTTTGGATTGTCGGAAAGGCTGTACTGTGTCTTTGCCATACATACGGGCAATTTGTCAGCACCAAGCTTGATATAATCCTCTATGGACTGACGGGCATCCTTTGTGTAATCAACACCGTCAGCGCCGTAAATCTCTTTTGCAATAGTCTCAATCTTGTCATAAACAGACATATCAAGGTCGTACAGAAAATGAAAATCGTTTTCTTTGTCACAGGCCTCTACAACCTTGTTTGCAAGCTCGATACTGCCCTTGCCGCCCTCGGCAAAGCACTTTGTTACAGCAAAGTCTGCGCCCTTGGTACGGCAGAACTCCTCAATATAGTCAATCTCTGCCTGTGTATCAGCATAAAAATGATTGATGGCAACTACTACAGGCACACCGAATTTTTTGAGATTATCAATGTGGGCACCAAGATTCACACTACCCTTTTTCAATGCGTCAAGATTCTCTTCCTTGAGTCGGTCCTTTGGCACTCCGCCATTATACTTCATAGAACGGACGGTGGATACCAATACGATACAAGACGGTGTAAGTCCTGCGTATCTGCACTTGATGTCCATAAACTTTTCTGCACCCAGGTCAGAACCGAATCCCGCCTCGGTAACAACATAATCAGCCAATTTGAGGGCTGTTTTGGTTGCACGAACAGAGTTGCATCCGTGGGCAATATTGGCAAAGGGACCGCCGTGCATAATAGCAGGTGTGTTCTCCAAGGTTTGCACAAGATTAGGCTTAATAGCATCCTTCAGCAACACGGTCATTGAACCGTTAGCTTTTATGTCCTTACAATACACAGGTTTGCCGTCGTATGTGTAAGCAACAAGAATCTCCCCAAGTCTTCTCTTCAGGTCAAAAATGTCATTGCTAAGGCACAAAATAGCCATAACCTCACTGGCAACAGTAATAATAAAGTGGTCCTCACGAGGAATACCGTTCTTTGTTCCGCCCAATGAATTAATGATATTACGCAATGCTCTGTCATTCATATCAAGGCAACGCTTAATTTGTACACGCCTAGGATCTATACCAAGCTCGTTACCCTGCTGAATGGAGTTATCAAGCATAGCACACATAAGGTTGTTTGCAGATGTAATAGCGTGCATATCGCCGGTAAAATGAAGGTTAATATCCTCCATAGGGACTACCTGGCTATACCCACCACCTGCTGCACCACCCTTGATACCAAATACAGGGCCTAATGACGGCTCTCGCAAAGCGATAACAGTATTTTTGCCGATTTGGTTCATAGCCTGGCCAAGACCGATGGATACAGTAGTCTTGCCCTCGCCTGCAGGAGTAGGATTGACGGCAGTAACAAGAATAAGCTTTCCGTCCTGCTTGTCCTCAAGTCTCTTCAAAACCGAGTCCGTAATCTTTGCCTTATAATGGCCGTATGGCTCTATTTCGTCCCGGGAGATACCCAAATTGGCAGCGATGTCGCCGATTTTTTTCATACTTGCTGACTGAGCAATTTCGATATCAGTTAACATTAAATGCACCTCTTTACTAGTGATTGGGTAATATTATACCACATTATGATAAATATTCCAACACAAAAAATTAAATAATTATGTTGAAAAAAAAACAAACTGATAATATAATAGGTATATCAAGCGAGAAAGGAGAGAAAATGAAAAACAAAACAACTAGCATAAACAATATTGCCACTTTACTAAAAGGCACCGATTTTCTCACCTTGTTCTCGGCAATGCTGGCATCGGCATACGGACTATCGCTGGTATATAGTGCTACATACACCAACCTCAAGGACGGCCAGATTATTACAAGCGATGTACGGTCCATGATAGTATCGGTTGTGGGTGGAATAATCATCGCAGTGGCAGTATCAAATATTGACTACGAAATCATATCCAAGCTGTGGCCCATTATCGCAGCGGGATGTGTGGGACTGATGATATTCACATTCTTCTTTGGTGTGGCCCCGTCGGCAAGGCAGGACGCCCGGTCCTGGCTGGATTTGAAAATCTTTTATTTTCAGCCGTCTGAGTTACTAAAAGTAGGATTTATCATATCCTTTAGCTACCACCTGGATTTGGTCAGAGACAAAATTAACAAAATCAAGACCATCATTCCCCTGGTAATCCACGGTGCAGTACCGGTAGGACTGGTAATGCTCACCGGTGACGCAGGCTCGGCGCTGATTTTCCTGATGATGTTCATAGGAATGTTGTTTTTTGCAAGAGTCAATATCGGCTACTTTGTAGCAGGTATATGCGCCATCATAATTGCATTTGTTTTTGCCTGGAAGTTCAAGATTATCAGTGGAATTCAGCGTACAAGAATCCTGGCTCTGTTTTATCCTGAGCAATACAAGGACGCAATGTACCAGCAAACCAACGGCAAAATTGCCATGGGCTCCGGCGGATTGTTCGGCCAAGGTTATTTGCAGGGTGATATGACCCAACGTGGTATGGTGCCGGAAAATCAAAACGATATGATACTGACGGTTGCAGGCGAGGAACTGGGTTTTGTAGGTGCTATCGCAGTAATTTGCATACTGGGTTTCCTGGTTATGCGAGTTATCAAGTGTGGATTGTCCTCCCGTGATAATGTAGGATACCTAATGTGCAGCGGAATAGCAGTAATGCTATTCTCACAAGTGGTAGTCAATGTCGGTATGGAGTTATCCCTCCTGCCGTGTATCGGTATCACTCTGCCGCTATTCTCGGCAGGTGGATCATCATCAATATGTATTTACCTGGCATTGGGAATTGAATTTTCTGTT
>JBJEPK010000049.1:0-39440 GCA_051881195.1 Eubacterium sp.
ATTCTACCATAGGAGGTCTCTTTTTTCTATTGTCTATTTTTTACGGACTTGTTCAGTTATTGCTGTGGTCTTTTTTATGTAAAAATGTGGGGTTGATATTATAATTTTTTTGTTATATAATATATTGATTATGTTTTTTTGGAGAAATTTTTTGTATGAATCATTTCGAATTAGTTAGTAAGTTTAAGCCTACAGGAGACCAGCCGCAGGCAATCAAGACCCTTGCAAACGGTGTGCTTAACGGCGACAAGGAACAAACCCTGATGGGTGTTACCGGCTCCGGAAAAACCTTTACAATGGCAAACATAATACAAAGGGTAAATAAGCCGACCTTGGTGCTTGCCCACAACAAAACCTTAGCGGCGCAGTTATGCAGCGAATTTAGAGAGTTTTTTCCAAATAACGCAGTAGAATACTTTGTATCCTACTATGACTACTACCAGCCGGAGGCTTATGTTCCCACCACTGATACTTATATCGAAAAGGATTCGTCAATTAATGATGAGATAGACAAGCTTCGTCACAGTGCCACTGCCGCATTGTCCGAGCGCAGGGATGTTATAATAGTGGCCTCTGTATCCTGTATATATTCCATTGGCGACCCCATTGATTATCACAGCATGGTTATTTCCCTTAGACAGGGGATGCAAAAGGACCGGGATTCCCTTATCAATAAACTGGTGCAGATTCAGTACGAGCGTAATGATATTAACTTTATTCGTAATAAGTTTAGGGTTAGGGGTGATACGGTAGAGATTTTTCCTGCCGGCAGCAATGGCAGTGCAATAAGAGTCGAATTTTTTGGTGACGAGATTGACCGTATTTGTGAGATTAATCCCCTTACCGGCAAGGTGGAGGGAATATTGTCCCATTGCAGCATTTTCCCTGCCTCCCATTATGTAGTAAGTCAAGAAAAGCTAAAGACTGCTATTAACGAAATTTATGATGAAATGGTGGAGCGCGTATCATATTTTGAGAGCAAGGGTAAGCTATTAGAGGCCCAGCGTATCAGGGAACGCACCATGAATGATATAGAAATGCTCCAGGAAACAGGCTTTTGCAAAGGAATCGAAAACTATTCCCGCATTATGAGTTCCCGCAAGCCGGGCGAAGCACCATATACATTAATTGACTACTTTCCCGATGATTTTTTGCTGTTTGTTGATGAGAGCCATGTTATGCTGCCACAGGTTCGTGGTATGTACGGCGGTGACCATTCACGTAAGGCCAGTCTGATTGACTATGGCTTTAGATTACCATCGGCATTTGATAACAGACCACTGAGGTTTGAGGAGTTTTATAACAAAATTAATCAAGTGATATTTACTTCTGCTACTCCGGGAGAATTTGAAAAAGAAAAGTCCGCCCGAGTAGTTGAGCAGGTTATTAGGCCTACAGGACTTCTTGACCCAAACATTACTGTCAAGCCAACTGATGACCAGATGGATGACCTGGTCAGTGAAATTAATATTCGTATTGAACGAGGGGAGCGTGTGCTGGTTACCACTCTTACAAAAAAGATGGCAGAGGACTTGACAAGCTATCTGGAGGGCTTTGATATTAAGGTCAGGTATATGCACCATGATGTCGATACCATCGAGCGTATGGAGATTATCCGTGACCTGCGTTTGGGCAACTTTGATGTACTGGTGGGTATTAACCTTCTTCGTGAGGGCTTGGATATTCCCGAGGTTTCATTGGTTGCAATTTTGGATGCTGACAAAGAGGGTTTTTTGCGTAGCGAAACCTCACTTGTGCAGACAATCGGACGTGCCGCCCGTAATGCCAACGGCCATGTTATCATGTACGCCGACAGTGTTACTCCCTCCATGGAGCGAGCTATAAGCGAGACTATTCGTCGTCGTGGTATTCAAGAGGAGTACAACCGTCAGCATGGTATTACTCCCCGGACAATCAAAAAGGAGGTACGCGAGATTATCGAGATAACCTCCAAAGACGCATTGGATAAACATAACAAGCGAATGACTAAGAAAGAACGCACCGTTATGATAGAAAAACTCACCAGAGAGATGAAGGAGGCTGCCCGTATGCTTGAGTTTGAGCACGCAGCATTCCTTAGAGACAAGATTATGGAATTAGAGGAAAAATGATAAAGTTATTTAAAGATAAAGGCTTTTGGCTTACCGCATTTAAGTTGACCGTACCTGTAGCCTTGCAGAATTTACTTACAAGCTCTTTTATTCTGGTTGATACATTGCTGGTTAGCTCACTTGGTACAGTGGCACTGTCTTCTGTGGGTATGGTTGGTCAGTGGGCATGGTTGATGAATATGATATTGGTAGGCTTTTGTTCTGCCACAACATTGTTTGTATCCCAGTACTGGGGTGTTAAGGATGACAGGAGTATTCGCCATTATTCAGGCATATCCATACTCTTTTGCTTTGGAGTTGCACTTTTATTTACTGCTGCCAGTATGTTGTTTCCACAGCAGGTGGTTAGATTGTTCAACTCCAATCGCGAGGTAATATCAACCGGCGCTGAGTATATGAGGATAGTGGCCTTGTCGTATATACCCATTGCGCTTACCAATATTCTTGCAGCGGTGCTTAGAGCTATAGAGAATGTAAAGCTGCCTATGTATGTATCAGGTGCCACCACATTGCTCAATATTTTTCTTGACTATGTTTTGATATTCGGCAAGTGGGGTTTCCCTAAGCTGGGTGTTGACGGTGCTGCGGTGGCTACGGTTGTATCGGCGTGGCTTGGCGTAGCGGTAATTCTTGTGATTTCACTGATTCAGCAAAATATAATTGTAACTAAGTCAAGGTTGTTTTTTGCTTTTACTAAGCAGGAGATTAAGCAGTATATAAGCAAAGCAACGCCGGTAGTAATTAACGAGGGTATGTGGGGCTTTGGTACATTCATATTCAACATTATTTTTGGCAATATGGGGTACGAGTATTTTTCGGCTTTGACTATTGTGCGTAGCTTTGAGAATGTAGCGTTCGTAATATTTATCGGTATCACCAGCGCGGCCTCCGTTATGATTGGCAAGTCAATAGGCAAGGGCGAGATCAAGCGGGGTATTGACGACTCCAAGCGATTTTCTATTATTGTGCCTGTTCTGGCACTTATTATATCAGTGCTGATTATTGTGTTCAGAACACAATTGGTAGGCGTGTTCAATACCGGCAGTAATATCAGTCAGCTGGCTGTTGATACTGCAGGTGTGCTGATGATTATTTATGCCATTGCATTTCCGTTTAGGATGTTCCCATTCCTACAGATTGTGGCGATATTCAGGGCAGGGGGCGAGACTGTGTCCGGCGCAAAGGCAGAGCTGGCGTGCTTGTGGGCATTGTCAATTCCTGCAACACTGATTGCAGTGTATTTGTTTAAGGTGCCCTTTGTGGTAGCATATCTTGTAATGTATATTTTTGAGGATATACCAAAGGTGATATTCTGCATCAAGTTTTATTTATCACGAAAGTGGATAAAGCCTGTAACTGCCGAGGGCAGACTCGGCCTAAAAAGATACAACGAATCAAGAGGAAAAAAGGATGAATAAGAACATTGTAGTTAAGGGAGCCAGAGAGCATAATCTAAAAAATATTGATATTGAGATTCCCAGAGATAAGCTGGTTGTGTTTACCGGTTTGTCAGGCTCGGGCAAGTCGTCCCTTGCTTTTGATACAATATATGCTGAGGGACAGAGACGGTATGTTGAGTCGCTGTCATCCTACGCCCGTATGTTTCTCGGCCAAATGGACAAGCCCGATGTTGACTATATTGACGGACTTTCTCCGGCTATTTCTATTGACCAAAAGACCACCAGCAAGAATCCCCGTTCCACTGTAGGAACAGTTACGGAGATATACGATTATCTTCGTCTGCTGTGGGCACGCATAGGCATACCCCACTGTCCCGTCTGCGGCAGGGAAATTGCCCAGCAGACTGTTGACCAAATTGTGGACAATGTTATGGAACTGGAGGAACGTACTAAGATACAAATACTTGCCCCAATTGCCAAGGGCAAAAAGGGAGAGTTCGTTAAGGAGCTTGCAGAGATACAAAAGCAGGGGTTTGTTCGTGTTCGTATTGACGGTGAGGTTTTAGATTTTTCCCAGGAAATTAAGTTAAAGAAGAATATAAAGCACAACATTGATGTTATTGTGGACCGTCTTATCATCAAGGAAGACATTAAGTCCAGATTGGCAGATAGTATAGAAACAGCCACAAAGCTTTCTGACGGTCTTGTTATTGTGGATATTGTAGGAGATAGGGAAGAGCTGTTTTCTCTCAATTATGCCTGCCCCGAGCATGGTATTTCGATTGAAGAAATGAGTCCCCGTATGTTCTCATTTAATAATCCCTTCGGCGCTTGCAAAAAGTGTGACGGTATCGGTACATTCAAGGAAATTGACCCGGAGCTGATTATTCCGGACAAGAAGTTATCCATAAATCAGGGTGCAATCAAGGCCAGCGGCTGGAACGTGGCAGAGGGCAGCTCCATAGCCCGTATGTATCTGGAGGCTTTGTCCAAGGAATACAACTTTTCTATGGATATGCCTGTAGAGATGCTGTCCCGGGAGGCTATTGACGCTATTCTTTACGGTACCGGCGACAAAAAGCTAAGGATGAAACGAGTTACATCCTATGGCTCAGGTACTTATGTAAAGGAATTTGAGGGTATAGTTACCAATTTGCAGAGACGGTATGTTGAGACTACCTCCGAGGCATCACGCAACGAGCTTGAGTTGGTGATGCAGGAGTGTGAATGTGGTGAGTGCCATGGCGCAAGGCTAAAGCCGGAGGCACTTTCCGTAACCGTGTGCGGTCTAAATATATTTGAGTTTTGTAGTATGTCAATCGGTGATGAATTGGAGTTTATCGACAATCTGCAGCTTACCGAAAAGGAGCAGATGATAGGCAAATTGGTAATCAGGGAAATCAAGGAGAGACTTAATTTTCTTAATTCAGTAGGTCTTGATTATTTGTCCTTGGCTCGTGAGTCAGGCACCTTGTCCGGTGGTGAGTCCCAACGAATCAGGTTGGCAACACAAATTGGCTCATCCCTAATGGGAGTGCTGTACATTCTTGACGAACCTTCCATCGGCCTGCACCAAAGAGATAACCAAAAGTTGCTGGAGACCCTTCAGCATCTGCGTGATTTGGGTAATACATTGATTGTGGTAGAGCATGATGAGGATACAATGCGTGCAGCGGATTATCTTGTTGATATCGGTCCCGGCGCAGGTATTCACGGAGGACAGTTGATTGCCGCAGGTACTCCGGAGGAGGTAATGGCATGCCCTGAATCAATTACCGGTCAGTATCTTACAGGCAAGCGTTCCATTCCCGTTCCTACTAAGAGGCGTAACGGCAATGGCAAAAAGCTCACCGTAATCGGAGCTCAAGAAAATAATCTGAAGAACATTGATATTGATGTGCCTTTGGGCAAGTTTGTTGCCGTTACCGGTGTATCCGGCTCCGGCAAGTCATCGTTTGTAAATGAGATTTTGTACAAGCATTTAGCAAATAAGTTGAATCACGCAAAAAAGCGTACAGGCAAGTGCGACACCATAAAGGGAATTGAAGCTCTGGACAAGGTAATCAACATTGACCAGTCTCCAATCGGTAGGACACCTCGCTCCAATCCTGCCACCTACACAGGCGTATTCAATGATATTCGCGAGCTGTATGCCTCCACTGCCGACGCAAAGAAAAAGGGTTTCAATGCAAGCCGATTTTCCTTTAATGTAAAAGGCGGTCGCTGTGAGGCTTGCCAGGGCGACGGTATTGTCAAGATAGAGATGCACTTTTTGGCTGACGTGTATGTGCCCTGTGATGTATGCGGTGGACAGAGATATAATCGTGAGACCCTGGATGTTAAGTTCAAAGGCAAGAGCATCTACGATGTGCTGGAGATGACTGTTGACGAGGCAATAGAATTTTTTTCCACCCACGAAAAGATTGCCCGTAAGCTGCGCACTTTGTCCCAGGTTGGATTGGGTTATATCAAGCTGGGACAGTCTGCTACTACTTTGTCGGGTGGTGAGGCTCAGAGAGTCAAGCTGGCAACTGAGCTTGCCAAGCGTGCTACCGGCAAAACCATCTATATTCTGGACGAGCCAACCACAGGTCTGCATACTGCTGATGTTGCGCGACTTCTGGAAGTGCTTAATATCTTGGTTAACAGTGGCAATACAGTTCTTGTTATAGAGCATAATTTGGATGTAATCAAGACTGCCGATTATATAATTGACCTTGGTCCCGAGGGAGGCAAGGGAGGTGGCAACCTGGTTGCCTGCGGTACTCCGGAGGAGGTTGCCGCTGTAAAAGAATCATATACAGGACAGTATTTGAAAAAAGTTTTATAGTTTTTCTTAATTGAAAGTTTAAGTCGAGCATAGTTGGTTATACTATGCTCGACTTTGTTGTAAAGGACTTGTGTATTATGAGTAATTTGATTATTGGGCAGTCCGGAGGACCTACTGCTGTTATCAATTCCAGTCTTGCCGGCGCAATCGACTATGCCTTTTCCAACAAAAAGATTGATACTGTTTATGGTATGCTAAATGGTATTGAGGGTCTGCTGGAGGACAATATTATTAACCTTAGCAATATGTTCAAAAGTATGCCGTCCGAGCTTAATAGACTCAAATTGACCCCTGCTATGTTCCTGGGCTCCTGCCGATACAAGCTTTCCGGTTGTGAAGATGAGATGGAGCGAATTATATCTATACTAAAAAAGCATGATGTTGAATATTTTGTTTATATTGGTGGCAACGATTCTATGGACACTGTAAAAAAGCTGTCCGATTATACCATTGAGAAAGGTATCAACATTAAGGTTGTAGGTGTACCTAAGACTATTGACAACGATCTTAACGGTATCGACCATTCGCCGGGATTTGGCTCTGCCGCAAAATACATTGCATCCTGTGTTCGCGAGGTTGCGTATGATACCAGTATGTATAGTGTCAAGAGTGTGCACATTATTGAGGCTATGGGTCGTAATGCCGGATGGCTCACTGCTGCTTCGGCCCTAGCTCGACAGGAGGATATGAGCGCTCCACATCTTATTTATCTTCCGGAGGTGCCTTTTTCTATCCGACAGTTTCTGTCCGATATAAGGGCAAAGCTTGAACAATACAATTCAGTTATTGTAGTTGTTGGCGAGGGAATAAAGGATGCAGAGGGCAAGTATATTTCTGCTCGTGATGACGAAAAAGACAAATTCGGTCACGCAAAGCTAATAGGTACCGGTGAGTATCTTAAATCTGTGGTAGAAAAAGAGATTGGCTGTATGGTTCGTTCTCTTGTGCCCAGTGTTATCCAGCGTAGTGCCGGTCATATTAGCTCCCTTACTGATGTTGAAGAGGCATTCAATCTTGGTGGTGTAGCGGTTAATGCTGCTATCAAGGGTAAGAGCGGCGTATTTTCCAGTATTCGCAGAATTTCCAATAAGCCGTATAGTATCGAATATACCGTCGAGGATGTTTCTATAGTTGCAAATACAGAAAAGAAGGTGCCTCGTCGATGGATTAACAGGGAGGGTAATGATGTCACTAACGAGATGGTGGAGTATATTAGCCCACTGATTGAGGGCGTGGTGCAGACTCCATACAGAAACGGCTTGCCCGACTATATTGATATTCGTCATCTGGATGTAAAAAAACAGAGATATACCGACTGATTATTTCTCCATACCTCTTGGTGTGGAGTTTTTTATTACAATTGTGTAACCTTTGTTGAACAATAAATATAGTTTTGATATTATTATAAGGATAAAATGTCGTAGTTTGTAGTATTATGACAAATATGAAAAGGAGAAAGATTATGGAAAGAAAAGTTGTTGTTTTTGACCACCCACTTATCCAGCACAAGCTTAGTATTTTGCGTTCGGTTGATACCAGCACAAAGGATTTTCGTGAGTTAGTCAACGAGATTGCAATGCTTATGACATTTGAGGCTACCAGGGACCTGCCAACAGCAGACATTAAGGTAGAGACTCCATGCGGCATTGCTGACTGCAAGCAGATTGCCGGCAGAAAAATGGCATTCGTTCCTATCCTGAGAGCAGGACTTGGTATGGTTGACGGTTGTGTTACTCTTGTGCCGGCTGCCAGAGTCGGTCATATCGGTCTGTACAGAGATGAGACAACTCATACACCGGTAGAGTACTACTGCAAGCTGCCAAAGGATATTGACGAGAGAGACGTATTTGTAGTTGACCCAATGCTTGCTACAGGCGGCTCTGCTATTGATGCAATTTCTCAAATTAAGTTGAGGAATCCACGCAAGATTGTATTTATGTGCATTATCGCTGCACCGGAGGGACTTGAGGCTCTTAAGGAAGCTCATCCCGATGTTGATATTTACTGTGCAGCCCTTGACGAAAAGTTGAATGATGATTGCTACATCATTCCCGGTCTTGGCGACGCCGGTGACAGAATCTTCGGCACAAAATAATTTTGGTACTATTTTTTAGTATAAATTCAAACTATTAAGGAGAAACAAAATGGCTAAAACTAAAATCAAATTCGGTAAAGAGCCAATCTATGACGCACGTCAGCTTGGCGCACCAAAGATGGTTGTTCTTGGTTTCCAGCATATGTTCGCTATGTTTGGTGCTACAGTAACAGTTCCTCTTTTGACAGGTCTTTCAATTTCCACAACCTTGCTTTTTGCAGGTCTCGGTACACTTCTGTTCCACCTGCTCACCAAGTTTAAGGTACCTGCATTCCTGGGTTCATCCTTTGCATTCCTGGGCGGTTATTTTGCTGTTGTAGGTATGGGTGCAGAAAAGGGAATGGATGTAAAGCAGTCACTTCCATACGCTTGTCTTGGCGTTGCTTGTGCAGGCATTCTTTATCTTGTGCTTTCAGCACTTATTAAGTTTGTTGGTATCAACAAGGTTATGAAGCTGTTCCCACCGGTGGTTACCGGACCTATCATCATTGCTATCGGTCTTGGTCTTGCCGGTTCGGCTGTTACCAACTGTCAGTCAAACTGGATTATCGCTATTGTAGCACTTGTACTTATTGTTCTGTTTAACATCTTCGGTAAGGGTATGGTAAAGATTATTCCTATCCTTCTTGGTCTCTTGGGCGCTGTTGTTGTGGCTGCTGTTCTTGCTGTAACAGTAGGTGCACCTTATGTTGACCCGGAGAGCGGCGCTGAGTTCATTGCTATCAATGGCAATGCTAATATGCTTCTGTTCGACTCAGCCAAGATTCAGGCCCTTAAGGATGCTGCGTGGATTGGCAACCCAATCGACTGGAGCTCCACAGTATTCGGCGGTGTAACAGATAAGGGTCTTGCTACCTCTGCTATCATTGCTATTGTTCCTATCGCTATTGCTACTATGATGGAGCACATCGGCGATATTTCAGCTATATCAGCAACTACTAACAGAAACTTCATCAAGGACCCGGGCCTCCACAGAACACTCCTTGGTGACGGTCTTGCTACTATTCTTGCATCTCTCTTTGGTGCACCTGCAAACACAACCTACGGCGAGAACACCGGTGTACTTGCTCTCTCCAAGGTGTTTGACGCCAGAGTGGTAAGAATTGCAGCTTACTTTGCAATTATCTTCTCATTCTCACCAAAGTTTGCTGCACTCATCAACCTCATTCCAACTGCTGTTATCGGTGGTATCTCATTCGTTCTCTACGGTATGATTTCTGCTGTCGGTGTTCGCAATGTTGTTGAGGCTAAGGTTGACTTTTCCAAGGCTCGCAACACTATTGTAGCAGCAGTGATTCTTGTTTGTGCTTTGGGTATTTCTTCAGGTATTTCATTCAATGTCGGCACAACAACAATTACCCTTTCCGGTCTTGCTATTGCTTCCATCGCAGGTATCCTGCTTAACGCAATTTTCCCTGAGAAGGACTTTGACCCGGAAAGAGCATTCGCCGCTGATACTGAAACAGCGCAGATTAACCTTGAGTCAGATTACGCAAAGAAGAAGGCAGAGTAATCTTATTATTCCATAATTATAAAAACATACGGGACGTGCTTTGTGCACGCCCGTTTTTGTATTACCTTAGGTTGGAATATGTTACAAAAATAGTGTCCTATTTGCTAATAAAATAATGGCTCTCTGTTCATACTAGGATAGAAAGCTTTTCTGTACATAACAATAAAGGAATGATTATGTGCAGGTATATAATAAGGTCGAAATTTGTGGAATAAACACCAGTCAGTTAAAGGTGCTTTCAGAGGCAGAAAAAACGGAACTTTTGAGGCGGGCTCACAATGGGGACATGGCAGCCCGTGATGAGTTGATAAACGGCAATTTGAGGCTGGTGCTGTCGGTGGTCCAACGATTTGCCAATCGTGGAGAGAATATGGATGACCTGTTTCAGGTAGGGGTAATAGGACTTATAAAAGCTATAGATAATTTTAATCTTGATTTGGATGTGCGTTTTTCAACCTATGCCGTACCTATGTGTATTGGCGAAATACGCCGTTATCTCCGTGATGACGCACCTATGCGAGTGTCCCGTTCTATGAAGGACACTGCATATAGGGCTATGCAAATCAAGGAACGCCTAACCAACGAAAACGGTAGGGAGCCCAGCGTGGAGGAAATTGCCAAGGAGCTTGATATGAAAAAGAGCGATGTAGTTCTTGCCTTGGAAGCCATCGTTGACCCTGTTTCACTATATGAGCCGGTGTATAATGACGGAGGCGATACCATCTATGTTATGGACCAGGTTGGAGACAATAACAGCGACACCGACTGGATAGACGAGATAATGATTCGTGACGAATTAAAGAATCTTGAACCGCGAGAACACAGAATCTTGTATATGCGTTTTATGCAAGGTAAAACCCAAATGGAAACAGCAAACGAAATCGGAATATCCCAGGCTCAAGTCAGCCGGCTGGAAAAATCCGCCCTAAAGAGAATAAAAGGACAATAAAAATAGAGGCGAACACAGTTCGCTGCCAAACAAGGCTCCCCTTTTAATGTTATTAAGGGGAGCTGTCGCATTTATGCGACTGAGGGGATAAAAGGTTAGACTTGACAATCCCTCAGTTTTGCTAAAGCAAAACGGCTCCCTTGTTTATAGGGAGCCGTAATCGGTTATTGCTATTTTTTGTTATCCTACTTTTTTAGTTCGATTCCTTTATCCTTGAGACTATTGATAATATTGTCGGTAACCTCGGTTACTTCCTCACGGGTAAGGGTTTTTTCCGGATGAGCAAAGGTTAGACGCGTGGTGATTGATTTGCTGTTGTCATCCTCATACACATCTGTTACCTCAATCTTCTTTATCAGTGAGCAGTTAGCTGCCTTGATTGCCTTTGCGATAGGAGCAAAGCTCTTTGACAGGAATGACAGGTCAATCTCAATAGCAGGGAACTTGGACGGCTCCTCGTATTGGATTGAGGCGTTTTCTATGCCGGCCAATGCGCTCACATCAATCTCGGCAAATACGATGTATGCCTTTTTGTCAATCTTCTTGGATACAAGTGGGTGTACAATGCCGATTTCACCAATTTCAACACCATCGCAGATAATCTTGTTTAGGTTGCGTGGATGCTGGTATGATGATGTGGCATCCTTTGGCTCAAAGGTGATGGCGTGGTGCTTGAGGTCATCCACAATAGTAACCAGCATATCTCGTAAATCAAAGTATAGCATGGGCATCGGCTTTGTTTTTGAGAACAGAGTGATAGCTAAATTCTTCTTTTCTATACACAAATTGTTTTCGTCAACGCCGGTGATTACTCTGCCAATCTCGAAAATACCGAACTGTGGAGCAAATGATGTGTTGCTTTTTACCTGGCAGAGTTGGGTAGGAATGATGGATTTGCGAATTGTCTCAATATTAGGGTTGGTTGCTCCCTGTAATTTGATTTCACCCTCAACATCAATGTTCAGCGCCTTGAGTTCGTCATAGTACGCCCATACATAGGAGTGTAACTCGTGTAGGGAGTAACGCTTTACCAGTATGTCCTTGATTTTGTCCTCAACTGTTTTTTCTGTATCGGGTCTTACCGGATACAGCGGTGAGCGAGTAGTGTGTACATCAAAGTTGTCGTAGCCATAGATTCGAGTGATTTCCTCGATAATATCCGCCTTGATGGTTACATCCTTTGTTGCTCTCCATGACGGCACAATTACATCAAAATTATCATCATTAACTTTTGCGTCAAAACCCAGTGAATTTAGAGTGCTGACTATGGTGTCGTTGCTGATTTCTATACCTGTGTATTTGTTGACAAAAGCCTTGTCAAAATTCAGTTCAACCTTGTCGTAGTGATATGCATACTCGTCAGTGAGGGCAGACACTACTGTTGCATCCGGGTCGGTCTGCCACATAAGATGAACAAATCTGCCGATTGCAGTATCAGTCATTTCTGGGTCAAGGGATTTTTCGTATCTCATGGATGCGTCTGTTCTGTGAGACAGTCTGACTGTTGACTTGCGTATGGAAGATGCGTCAAAGGTTGCAGATTCAAGGGTGAGCGTTGTTGTGTCATCTACAATCTCGCTGTCCAGACCGCCCATAATACCTGCGATTGCAACCGGTGTGTCGCCGTTACAAATCATCAGCGTGTTTTCGTCAATATTTCTGTCAACTCCATCCAATGTACGGAATGTAAACGGAGCGTCAAATCTCTTGATTCTGATTTTTTCCACCTTGCGAGAGTCGAATGCGTGCATTGGCTGACCCATTTCCAGCATCAGGTAATTGGTAAGGTCTGCCAGGAAGTTGATTGCTCTCATACCGCAGTAGAACAATCTGATTCGCATATTAACAGGGGACACTGTGGTGGTAATGTTTTCTACCTGCAGGCAGGAGTAACGCTGGCACAGTGGGTCCATAATCTTTAGGTCAACCTTTGGCAGACTGTCATACTTTGTCAGGTCGGCAGTAGCAATTTGCTTCAGTTCTCTGCCTGCCAGTGCGGCAAATTCTCTGGCAATACCGTAGTGACCCCACAGATCAGGGCGGTTGGTAAGGGATTTGTTATCCACCTCAAAGATAATATCATCAATGGCATAAGCTTTCTTTAGGTCGGTGCCATTGGGAATATCATCTGTAATTTCCATAATACCGCTGTTGTCGTCGCTGATGCCGATTTCCTTTTCGCTGCAGCACATACCATAGCTGGTGTAGCCTGCCAGCGCTCTTGGAGCAATTTCAATCTCGCCCAGCCTTGCGCCCACCTTTGCCAAAGCAGTCTTCATTCCAACTCTTACATTAGGCGCGCCGCATACAATGTCTATCAGTTCATCATCGCCGGCATCCACCTTTAGCAGGTGTAGTTTTTTGGAGTCGGGGTGATTCTCTACGCTTTTAATTTCCGCAACTACAACGCCGGACAGGTCGCTGCCCTTGAAAAAGATTTCGTTTTCTACCTCTGCTGTAGAGAGTGAAAACTGGTTGATTAGCTTTACTAAATCAAGACCGGACAAATCAACAAAGTCTTGAATCCAATTCATTGATAAAAACATATTGTCACTCTCCTTTATTATTCATCGTCGGTGAACTGGCTCATAGCCTTCAGGCTACCACCGTTCAGGTCGCGAATATCCTTAATTCCGTATTTCATCATAACCAGTCTTGTCAGACCAAGACCGAATGCAAAGCCGGTGTATTCCTCCGGGTCAACACCACCCATGCGTAGTACATCCGGATGAATCATTCCACAAGGGCACAGCTCCAGCCATCCACTGTGCTTGCAGCTGGGACAGCCCTCGCCACCACAGATAAGACAGCTGATATCCAGCTCAAAACCGGGCTCAACGAATGGGAAAAATCCCGGACGAAGTCTAACCTTGATGTCCTTTTGGAACACCTCGGACAGCATTGTTTTCATAAAGTAGATTAGGTTGGAGATAGAGATGTCCTTGTCAACCATCATACCTTCCATTTGGAAGAAGGTGTTTTCGTGACAAGCATCTGTAGCCTCATTACGGAAGCATCTGCCGGGAAAGATGGCCTTGATGGGCGTACCTTTCTCAATCAAATCCTTGCTGTATTTACGCAGTATTGCATTTTGTGCGGCAGAAGTCTGGCTCTTAAGCAGCTGACCGTTGGTGAGATAGTAGGTGTCCTGCATGTCTCTGGCAGGGTGGTCCTTTGGTACATTAACTGATTCAAAGCACTCGTAGTCCGTTACTACCTCTGCATAGTCCTCAACGGTGAATCCCATTGACTTGAATATTTGTTCGCACTGGCGTTGTACCAGTGTGATTGGGTGATATGAGCCACGACTTACGTTTGCCGGCATTGACAGGTCAAATTCCGGCATAAGCTCGATTTCTTTTTGGATTTCTCTTTCTTTGAGTTCTTCTGTCTTTTCGGCAATCTTTTTTGCCACTGCACCCTTTAGCTCGTTAACAAGCTGTCCAAATGCCTTTTTTTCTTCATTAGACAGCTCTCTCATGCCTTTGAGCAGGTCTGTTACAGAGCCCTTTTTTCCAAGATATGATACACGAACATTTTCCAGCTCGCCCATATCGGTAATTTGGGCCAATTCAGCCTCAAACTGGGCCTTAAGGCTTTTTATTTTTTCGTCCATAGTTCCCTCCGTATGTAAAATAATGATTGATGTATTTTGGTAACAAAAAAACTCCGTCCTCATACATGAGACGAAGTTATCCGTGGTACCACTCAAATTACAGCATATATTCTTGTGCTGTCACTCTGTCGCTATAACGCAGCTGTGCGTCCACCTTAGTTCCTCGGTGGCTGCTCCTAGGCTGAAATTCCTGTCCCCATCTATATGTGCTCACACCCAACGCACACTCTCTGTAAGTAGAACAGTGACCGTACTTACACCTATTCATTGCATTTATCTCAATGATTATAACCTTTAGTAGATAATAAGTCAAGTATTTTGCCTTTTTACTTCAAAAAATAAAAAAAGTATTGAAATTGCAAGAAATTCTGTATATAATGTACTAGTACAATTCTAATTTGGACGATTTTTGATTTGACGGAGGTGACTTTACTGTGACTGATAAGACAATGACCTTTAGAATCAGCAATGATAATGAGGACGTAATGAGGGACACTCTTACTCAGGTTTACGACGCCTTGCAGGAAAAAGGCTACAATCCCATAAACCAGATAGTAGGCTACATCCTGTCCGAGGACCCTACCTATATCACCACTCACAAGAATGCCAGAAGCTTGATTAGGCGCATTGACCGTGACGAGCTCCTTGCAGAAATGGTAAAGTCCTATCTTGGTTAATATAAAGTAAAGGAGGGCTTACCTTTGGCTAAAGAAAAGTTTTTGGAATACAAAGGAAAACCATTGGTTAGGTCAGGCAACACCATTTATTATGGCGATATGAACGACCCGTATGTTGTGTGCCTTAATATTAAGGATGCAGATGAACTTAAGGACATCAAGCTTACAAAGAATGTTACTGTTCAGTTGCTTAGTACTGATGAGTCCCTGCCACCAATACAGCGTATCATCAAAAAGAGCGAAAAGACAGGTCTTTTCATTGCTCTCGATTTGGGCGCAACATGGCTGGAGAGACAGTTAAAAAAAGATTCACAATAACAAATTTGTGTGAAGGACTGCTTTTGCGGTCCTTTTTTATTGAATTTTTTGGTTGTTTGTGTTATAATAATAGTACAATATTTTATGTAATGGAGGAATTAATTATGGCTATCAACAAATATGCCGGCACTCAGACCGAAAAGAACCTTAAGGCTGCTTTTTCCGGTGAGTCAGAGGCTAGGAACAAGTACACTTATTTTGCATCTAAGGCAAAAAAGGAAGGCTATGAGCAAATTGCCGCTCTGTTCCAAAAAACGGCTGATAACGAAAAAGAGCACGCAAAGATTTGGTTCAAGGAGCTTAACGGAATTGGCGATACAGCCGAGAATCTTGCAGCTGCCGCTGATGGCGAAAACTATGAGTGGACCGATATGTATGAGGGCTTTGCTAAAACAGCAGAGGAAGAAGGCTTTACTGATTTGGCAATTAAGTTCCGTATGGTTGCTGCTATCGAGAAGGAGCACGAGGAGAGATATCGCGCACTGCTAAAGAATGTGGAGACTGCTCAGGTATTCGAAAAGAGCGAGGTAAAGGTTTGGGAATGCCGTAACTGCGGACACATTGTTGTAGGCACCAAGGCACCGGAAATTTGTCCGGTATGTGCTCATCCAAAGAGCTTCTTTGAGATTAAGGAAGAAAATTACTAAAGAGAATAAAAATGAAAATTGCTGCAACTTACGACAATGGTATGATTTTTCAACATTTTGGCAAGTCCCGGTATTTTAAGGTATATATTACTGACGATGACAAAAATATCACAGCATTTGAGATTGTGTCATCCAACGGACAGGGACATGGCGAATTGGCCGATATGCTGGCACAGTATGGTGTTAATGTGCTGATATGCGGTGGTATTGGGCAGGGCGCTGTCAATGCTCTTAACGAAAAGGGTATTGAGGTTTATGCCGGTAATGTTGGTAATCCCGATGGAGTGGTGATTACATTTTTAGCAGGTAAGTTACCTAAGCAGGCTGCTAATTGTAACCATCATCATAATGAGGGCCATACCTGTGGCAACTCACACTGCCATTAAGAAAAATTAGGACACTCTCAGTTTGACTGAGGGTGTCCTTTTTGCTTTTATTTGTTTTCTTCTTGGCTGCGCTTTTCTACAATATAGGCGTGAACCTTTTCTGCCATATCGCCGTATAGCTTGAATTTTTTGCTGAATATTATAAGTGACAGTGTGATTAGAATTGGCGGTATGCCAAAGCAGATTATACCGATTCCTGTTTTTGTAAGTTCATTGATGGATTTGCCGGCAGATGTTATTTGCTGATTGTAATTCATCAGTGCCAATCCTCCAAACAGGATTATTGTTTGGATGGTGTATGCCATTTTTTGCAAAAATCCTTTCATAGAGAATGTGATGGATTCGTTACGCTCGCCGTTTTTGTATTCGCCGTAGTCAACAATATCAGCCAGGAATATGGTTTGTCCAACAAACATTGCTGCAATACCGGTGGAGGATATAATGTATGCAATATCCAGTGCAATAGTTATCTTTAGGATTGGGCCAAAGAGGAACATAAGCAGGTAACCAATGATTGTGGCCACCAATGATAACTGATATATCTTCTTTTTGCTCATCCATTTTGAACAGATTGGAATTACAACAAGACCTAATACGGAGCCCACAGCACCAATAGTTTGGAACAAACTCTGTGCCTTAGGCTGACCAAGTACGTCGGAGAAGTAATAAACTGCCGTTCCGGAGGTTAGATACCAGCCTGCGTTGGATAGCATAGCAACTATCATAAATACAACCAGTTGGTCATTATGAGCGATTACACTAAATATTTTTTTCAGTGAGAATTTTGTGTTTTTGTTGTAAACAACATGCTTCTCTTTTGTGCTGAGAACACAGATGGTTGAGAATAGTACCAGCATAATCGCACAAATCCCTGCCCAACGGCTAAAGCCGGATGCGCTGTATCCCTTGTCGGTTGTCATACCTGATGACAGCATTGGCAGAATGATTGGTGTTGCAACGGTAATGATACCTTGTCCTAAGCCTGAAAATGTCCTAGCTACAGTGGATACCATATTACGGTCACCGGGGTCCGAGGTGAATGACGGCACCATGCTCCAGTAGGGAATGTCGGCCATCGTGTTTGTCATACCCCAAAGAATGTACATTACGCCAATGTATATATACAGCTTTGTTCCACTCATACCAAAGCTGGTAAAAAGTAAAAACAATACAACAGCGTTGCATATTGCACCAATAATTATCCAGGGTCGGTATTTGCCGGCCTTTGTTTTTGTGTTATCTACGATAGTGCCCATCATAGGGTCGTTGATACCGTCCCAAATACGAGCCAGTGGCGTCAGTAAAAGCAGGAATGCCTCTTTTAGTCCCAGTACACTACTGAGATAGTAGCTGAGAAACGAATAGAACATACCGTAGCTTAGGTCCAATCCTATTGCGCCTACACCGTAACCTATTTTTTCTTTCCAGGTGGTTTTGTATTCTCCCATAATCACCCTCCGATTAATTATTTTTTATCATTATACCATACACAGTAGGGTATAGCAAATTCCTAAAGATTACAAAAATATTACAAATATTTACAAAAATCTTACGACAAGAAAAATACTTGACAATGGTGTTTATTACTATTATAATGAAAGAGCAGTGGGGAGAAATCCCACAAATTTACATCAAAATCCCACAAAGTTACATCGTTAACCACGATTTTTGGTGATAATCCCATTGTTTCAGAAAGGAGGAGAGCAGATATGACAGAACTTTTTGTTAGTCACAAGGCATACAAGATTGATGCCAAGGGCAGAATTTTTATCCCAGCCAATATGCGTTCTCAACTTGGCCAAGAGTTTATCGCTTCCCGTGGCATAGGCAAGTGTCTGGCTCTCTATCCCATGGAAGAATGGAACAGCTTTATGCAAAAAATTTACGATAATGTGAGCCAAAAAAAGCGTAAGCAGTTAGAATTTTACTTTTCTGCAAATGCCGAAAAAATGAGCCTTGACGGACAGGGCAGAATCACATTGAGCGAGGAGCTTCGTCGCCAGGTTGACCTGCTGGGCGAAAAAGAGGCAGAGGTTTTCGGTAACAACAGAAGAATTGAAATCTGGAATTGCGAATTGTTCAACGCAGAATTGAACAGTATCAGCGAAGAAGAGATAGAGGATATTCTTGACGAGGCAGAAATCTAGTATGGAATTTGTACATAAGAGTGTGTTGTTCGACGAGGCTATTGCTTCTCTTAATTTGGATGATAAAAAAATCATTCTGGACGGAACAGCGGGTGGCGGCGGCCACAGCAGGGCAATTGCCGAGAGAGCAGGGCGACTGATATCCGTTGACCAGGACCCGGATGCTATCAAGGTGCTGAACGAACGCCTTGGACTATATAACAATGTTACTATAGTCCAAAACAATTTTGCCAACATTAAGCAGATATTATCAGAATTAAACATCCAAGGAATAGACGGCATCTTGCTGGATTTGGGAGTAAGCTCCTTCCAACTGGATAACGGCGACAGAGGATTTTCCTACCACAAGGACGCTCCGCTGGATATGCGTATGAGCAAGAGCGGTATCAGCGCCTGCGATGTGGTAAATACCTATTCTCAGGAGGAACTTGCAGATATTCTTTGGCGATACGGTGAAGAAAAGTTTTCTCGCAGAATTGCGAAAAACATAGTTGATTTTAGACATGACAAGCCTATTGAGACCACCGGGCAGCTGGTGGATATTATTAAGGCGTCCTACCCAAAGGCAAAAATGCGTGACTCCCATCCGGCACGCAAAACATTCCAGGCAATTAGGATTGAGGTTAACGGCGAACTTGAGAAGCTGGACAAAACCCTTGATGACGCGCTGGATTGTCTTAATCCGGGAGGCAGGATAGCAATTATTACTTTCCACTCTCTGGAGGACAGGATGGTAAAAGAAAGATTTAATGCCTGGTGCAATCCTTGTACTTGCCCAAAGGAGTTTCCTGTATGTGTATGTGGCAAGAAACCGGTGGGTAAGCTCCCGTTCAAGGCAGTGGCGCCAAGTGAAGAAGAGTTAAAGCAAAACCCCAGAGCCAGGTCATCCAGGCTCAGAGTGTTTGAGAAGTTTTAAGGAATGTGAAGTATAATGACCAATACAAATGATTTTAGAAGATACTCATATAACAATGATACTGCGTATATGATTAACTCATTCAGTATGAATAGGGGTTCCCAGGCGCCAAAGGTTAGACCTAATGAGGATACCGGAGCCAACCTTAAGGTACGCAAAAACGCCAAGGTTAAGTCTGCTTCTCAAGTTAAGGCTGAACAGAGACAGGCTTTTAATTCGGTAGTTAGAATTGCTGCAGTGGCAATCCTGTGCTTAGCGATGGTTGGTATTCTTCTTAATTCAATGGCGGTCAAGAATGAGCTTACTCGTGAGATTTCCCAGCAGCAGGTGGCAATCGCTAACGCTAAGAGCGAGAATATCAGTCTCCAAAGCGAGTTGGATGCAATGGTGTCCATAAGCATGATAGATGAGTACGCTGTGGAAAAGCTCGGTATGCGTAAGGTAAAGTCAAACCAAATACAATATATGGATGTAGGTCAGTATAAAGCTGACAGAACAAAAGCATTGGCTTCTGCTTCGTCAAAGACCGCTCCACAGAAGGGTAATATTGGCTAAAAGTTCATAGTAGTATATTATGAGAGTCGGGATTTTAGCCTTACTCTCTAATGTGCTTTTATTAGGGATATAAAATTTGGCGATTATTGGCACATGGTCGCAATAAATGTATGAAGAGGTGATAATATGGCAACCGGATTTAGAAAGAATATGCTAAAGCGTATTCTTATCTTTGCTTGTATTATTGCCTTATTATTTTCTGTAGATATTGGCAGAACACTATATATCACAATGGTAAAGGGTGATGATTATTCTGCAAAGGCTGAATCACAGCAGCTGTCTGATACGGAGATTGAGGCTATGCGAGGCACTATCTATGATAGTGACGGTAATGTATTGGCGCAGTCTGCAACCGTGTGGAATATATTTTTGGACCCCGGTAATATTAAGGATGACGATACAAGAGACGTTGTTGTTGACAATCTTGCGAAGATACTCAAGCTGGATGACAAGGAAAAGTCAGAGCTTTTTGCAAACAGCAAAAAGGATACCAGATATGTTGTCGTAGCAAAAAAGGTTGATAATTCCGTAAAGGAAAAAATTTCTGCCTTTATGTCTGCAAAGGAGAACAAAAAGTATAAGCTGGGAACCATTATCGGTACCGAGCAAACTACCCGCAGATATTATCCATACGGCAATTTTGCATCTTCCGTAATAGGCTTTACAGGTGCGGATAATCAGGGCCTTTCAGGTATCGAGTCCTACTATAACGAGGAATTAACCGGCACCAACGGTCGAATTATTACCGTAAAGGATGCCAACTCTAACAAACTTCCAACCGACTACGAAACCTCTATTGAGGCTGAGGACGGTCACTCATTGGTGCTGACAATTAACCAAAACATTCAGTACTATCTCGAAAAGAATTTGAGAGAAACGCTGGAGGAATATCAGTGCAAAGGCGCTTACGGTATTGTTATGGATTGCAACACCGGTGGAATATTGGCAATGTCATCACTTCCGGATTTCGATTGTAACGACCCATACGAGATTACATACAGCAAAACAAAAAAGGACATTAAGAAGCTGAAAACAAAAAAAGAGAGGGCTGAGGCTACCTCTCTTGCAATCCAGAATCAGTGGCGTAACTTTACCGTGTCCGACACATACGAGCCCGGTTCTGTATTCAAGGTATTTACCGCCTGCTCCGCATTGGAGGAGGGCGTTGTTGACCTTAACACAAGGTATAATTGCACCGGTTCAATTCAGGTTAAGGACAAGAAGATGAACTGTCACTATCACCCCGGACACGGAACGCAGACATTAACACAGGGTCTTGAAAATTCCTGTAACCCATTTTTCATTACAATAGGACAAAAACTGGGCGTAAAGAATTATTTTAAGTACTTTGAGGCATTTGGATTTACACAGCGTACCGGAATTGACCTCCCCGGTGAGGCATCACCTCAGTATTACAAGGAGGACCAGTATGGTATAGTTGAGCTGTCCTCTGCATCTTTCGGCCAGACAAATTCGCTGACTCCTATTGAGGTTTGTACCGGAATCGCCGCAGTTGCAAACGGCGGAGTCATACTAAAGCCTTATGTAGTCGGCGAGATAAAGGACGCCAACGGCAACACGGTATCGAAGACTCAACCAACCGAGGTTAGACGAGTTATCAGCGAGGAAACAGCCGAGACTGTTCGCACTATGATGAAGTCAGTAGTAGACAACGGTACCGGTAAGAACGGATATGTAGCCGGATACAATGTTGCCGGCAAGACCGGTACGTCCACAAAGCTTGCAGAGTCCCTTGGCGGTAAGACAAAGTATATTGTATCCTTTGCCGCTATTGCGCCATCCGATAACCCACAGATAGCAATGCTGATTATTTGTGACGAACCAAATCAAGATTTAGGTGGTGGCGCTATCTGTGCGCCAATCGCCGCTGAGGTTGTTGAGCAGGCAATGACAGAACTTAATATTGAGCCAAAGTATAATGAAGATGAGGCAAAGAAACTGTCCATAAATACGCCAAATATGGTGGGCACTACAGTGGAGAAGGCTAAGGAACTCCTTAGTAACAATGACCTAAAGTGCAAGGTAGTCGGTAATGGCAAAAAGGTACTCACCCAGTCCCCAAGCGGTAACACATCCATCCCATCCGGCGGTGTGGTTGTTCTGTACACACAGGAGGACAGTAAGCAGACAGTTAATGTACCGGATTTCTCCGGTATGACAATCAGTCAGGCAAATGCTGAGGCTGCAAATTACAATCTTAATATTGAGATTGGTGGCAACAATCTTACTTCATCCGGCGTTGTTGCATATAACCAGTCCATTGAGCCAAACACCAAGGCCGAGATTGGCACGGTGATTACAGTAAAATTCAAGAGCACGGCATCAGTGCTTGACTAATATGGAGGAATTGAAATGAAGCTATCCCAAATTCTTGACGGAATTGAAGTTAAAAATCAGTATGTTGACGCAGATGTTATTGATATTACATCCGATTCACGCAAGGTGGAGCAGGGCTATCTGTTTGTTTGTATCAAGGGGGCCAGCTTTGACGGACATAGTGTTGCTGAGCAAATGCTGGAGCAGGGAGCAGTAGCTGTTGTAGTTGAGCGCGACTTGGGTATTGATAATCAGGTAATTGTTGATAGCACAAGGGATGTGTTATCCGCAATATGTGCAAATTATTTTGGCAATCCTGCTAAGGAGCTAAAGTTAATTGGTCTTACCGGTACAAACGGCAAGACCACTACCACATTCTTAATCAAGCAAATTCTTGAGAATATGGGCAAAAAGGTAGGACTGGTAGGTACTGTCCAAAATATGGTGGGCGACGAAGTATATCCCGCTCACTATACCACTCCGGACCCCCACGAGCTTCAGTACTTATTCCGTATGATGGTGGATGCAGGCTGTGAGTATTGCGTTATGGAGGTATCGTCCCAGGCGCTTGCCCAGGGCAGAGTAAACGGCGTTCACTTTTTGCTTGGCGCTTTTACAAATCTTACACAGGATCACTTGGATTATCATAAGACTTGGGACAATTACTTTAACTCAAAGCGTATTTTATTTGAAAATTGCGACATTGCAGTTACTAATATTGATGATGAAAACGGACAAAAAATTGTTGCAGATTTGCCATGCAAAACGGTGACATATTCTGTGGATAACAATGTGGCTGATTATACGGCAAAAAATGTTGCTTTTTTAACCAATGGCGTAAGGTACGAGTTGGTATGCGACAAAATTGGCAGAGTATCTTGTCCGATTCCCGGCAGATTCAGTGTGTATAATTCTCTTTGCGCAGTTTCTGTTGCGCTTGCTCTTGGATTTGATTTTAACGATGTTTTGATTTCTATTTCTAATTGCAAGGGCGTAAAGGGCAGAATTGAGGTTGTACCAACCGATACCGACTACACGGTAATTATTGACTATGCTCATTCTCCCGACGGGCTGGAGAATATCATCTCATCCCTAAAGGAAATTGCAAAGGGTAGAGTGGTAACTCTCTTTGGCTGCGGCGGCGACCGTGACCGTACAAAGAGACCTAAGATGGGCAAGATTGCCGCAGATTTGTCCGATTTTTGTATAGTGACCTCAGATAATCCCAGGTCCGAGGATGCAGGCAAGATTATTGAGGACGTGCTGGAGGGTATGAAGGATACAAAGACTCCGTACGTTGTAGTAGAAAATCGAAGAGATGCTATCGCTTGGGCGTTGAATAATGCTCAAAAGGATGATATAATATTGTTGGCAGGTAAGGGCCATGAGACCTACCAAATTTTGCCTACAGGCACAATCCACTTTGATGAGAGAGAGCTTGTTGCCCAGGTATTAGGAGACAATAATCAGTAATGGAACTATTGAAGCTATCCCAGATTGCCACAGCTTTGAATGGCGAATTCAACACCGATACCCAGGTTAATGCCGTGTGTATTGATACACGCAAGATAACACCGGGATGCTTGTTTATTTGTATCAAGGGCGAGAGATTTGACGCTCATCAGTTTGCTAGCGAGGCTCTGGAAAAGGGCGCTGCTGCTGTGATGATAGATAGAGACATTCCTGTCAACGGTCCATTTGTTAAGGTTGCCGATACTACAAAAGCATTGTTGGATTTGGGTGCGTATTATCGAAGCCTATTCAATATTCCTATAGTTGGGCTTACAGGCTCGGTAGGCAAGACCACCACAAAGGAGTTTACTTATCTCGTAGTATCTGCAAGGTATAATGCAATCAAGACATTGGGCAATCTCAACAACAATATAGGTCTTCCTCAAATGTTATTACAGATAGATAATACGACAGAGGCTGCTGTTATTGAAATGGGGATGAACCATTTTGGCGAGATTTCGTTGCTTTCCGGGGCAACTCGTCCTACAGTGGGTGTTATTACCAATATTGGCGTGTCCCATATAGAAAACTTGGGTTCACGGGATGGTATTCTTCAGGCTAAGCTGGAGATTTGTCAGGGATTGGAGAAAGGCGCTCCACTTATTCTTAATGGTGACGATGACAAGCTGTCAACTGTCACTAACAATGATTACAAAATATACTTTTATGGTATTAATAACGGCGACTTTGTAGCAAAAAATATAGTAGAGAGCGGTGATTCAACCACATTTGATATTTACTATTTTGGCAAAGTACAGGCTGTCAAAATACCTACCATAGGTATTCATAATGTTTACAATGCGTTGGCTGCTTTTACAGTGGGCTATGTACTGAATATCAATCCACAGGATGCTGCCGATGCACTGGCTGACTATGTGCCGTCAGGTATGAGACAAAGAGTTGTACAGGTCGGTGACATAACATCTATTGAGGATTGCTACAACGCATCACCGGATTCAATGCGTGCTGCTTTGAGGACTCTACACGACACAGCAGATAATAAAAAAATAGCTGTACTCGGTGATATGCTGGAGTTGGGTGATTATTCTCAGCAAGCTCATTCCATGGTGGGGGATATGGTAGCCGAAAACGGTATTGATTATCTTTTTGCCTACGGCAGCGACGCTCATTATTATGTTGAACATGCCAAGGCAGGTGGTTGCAGTAATGCCTACCTTTTTGATGACAAAACAAAGCTTTCAAAAAAACTTCTTGAGGTTGCAGAGCCCGGAGATGCAGTTATTTTTAAGGGCTCCCGAGGTATGAAGCTTGAAGATATAATGGATAATGTATATAAAGAATGGGAGAAGTAAATGAGTAGTATAGTTGCAATTGTAATTAGCGTAGTTCTTGCATTTGGCATAACAGCCGGATTGGGATTTGTAATTATCCCATGGCTTCGCAAGCTTAAGTTCGGCCAGACAATTTTGGATATTGGTCCATCCTGGCACAAGAGTAAGCAGGGAACACCTAATATGGGTGGCATTATGTTCATCATTGGTATATTGGGGTCCTTTATTATCGGTGCTCTTGTATTTAACTTTGCCGGTGGCAATTTACAATCCGATTATTCTGCTGTAATTGAGGGCAGGGAGTTGGTGCTCCTTATAGCAGGCGTTTGTCTTGCTTTGGGATGTGGTATCGTTGGCTTTACTGATGATTTTATAAAGATTAAGCTAAAGCGTAATGAGGGCCTTTCTGCCAAGCAAAAAACCTTGGGACAGTTGGTTGTGACAATCGGTTACACTCTTACACTTTGGCTGTCCCACAACACCACCTGGACCATCCCTTTTATCGGTACAGTTAATTTTGAAAAGAATATTTTTACCGGTGTAGTATTTTGGCTGGTATCTATATTCATCATTTACGGCTGTGTTAATAGCGTAAACTTAACTGATGGTATTGACGGACTTTGTTCTTCGGTCACAGTTACAGTAGCCATTACTTTTATTTTAGTATCATTTATGCTGCAGTTTGCCGGACTTGGTATTCTTGCAGGTGCACTGCTTGGTGGTGTTCTTGGCTTCCTATGTTGGAATTGGAATCCTGCAAAGACCTTTATGGGCGACACCGGTTCCCTCTTCCTGGGTGGTATGGTAGTGGCTCTCGGTTATGCTATCAAGTGCCCGTTGCTGCTATTACCTATCGGTATCGTTTATGTATGCGAGACAATGAGCGACATCATCCAAATCGGATATTTTAAGATTACTCACGGTAAACGGGTATTCAAGATGGCTCCTATTCACCACCATTTTGAGATGTGTGGCTGGAAGGAAAAGAAAATCTGTGTTGTATTTTCTCTGGTTAATGCTATCGGTTGCGCCATTGCACTTTTGCTGATTAAATTCGGCTATTAATTTATACATATTATATGAAAGGAGTATTATATGCCAGGTAAAAGCTTAGACCCACCTCGCAGAAGAAATGCTAATACCCAGCCACCGGATGGTGATACTGTCCTAAAAACAAAGCAAAATAGCCATAGCAAGTGGTTTACTACCGGCGCTATTGATATTCCTTTTTTTGCACTGACTATTGTGCTTTTGACATTGGGTCTTGTAATGCTGTTTTCTGCATCATATCCCTACGCATACCAAAAGTATGGAGACTCTTATCACTTTTTTAATCGTCAACTTTTGTTTGCTGTATTAGGCGTTGTTGTAATGTTATTTGTTTCCAAAATTAATTACAGAAAGCTGATACTTCTCAACTACCCTTTACTGGCTTTTACATTGATATGCCTTGTGGTTGTACTCAAGTGGCATACCCAGGTTGGCGATTTCAAGCGCTGGATACCTTTGGGCCCGCTGACATTCCAGCCATCAGATGTGGCAAAGTTTTCTATTATCATAACGCTGGCTGTATATATTTCCAAGAATCATGACCGTATGCGCGAGACAGTTACAGGCTTCGTAAAGCCCATGTGCATAATTGCTGTGTTTTGTGGCCTTATCTTTTTGGAGCATTCTCTCAGCTGTACTATATTGGTGGCTGCTATCGGTGTATCAGTTATGTTTGCCGGCGGAACCCATGGCAGATGGTATGCCATCGGCATAGGTCTTGTTGTTGCACTTGTGATGTTGGTTATACTCAAGCCCGAGGTATTGATGAATTATGCCGGCGAGCGTATCGTTGCATGGTTAGACAAAAGCTATGAGCCAACCGGAGCCAGATGGCAGACTAACAATTCGTTATATGCTATCGGTTCAGGTGGATTATTCGGTGTTGGTTTGGGTAACTCAAAACAGAAATTTCTGTATGTGTCCGAACCGCAAAATGACTTTATCTTTGCTATAGTATGCGAGGAGCTTGGACTTATCGGAGCTACAATTGTTATTTTACTGTTTGGCTTGCTTTTTGCCAGAGGAATATGGATTGCAATGAGATGTCCTGACCGCTTTGGCTCATTGGTAGTTGTTGGAATTATGGCACAACTTGCTGTCCAAACTATACTCAATATTATGGTAGTAACTGACACAATACCGAATACCGGTATCTCGTTGCCGTTTTTCTCTTATGGCGGCACAGCGATACTGATGCAATTGTTTGAGATGGGAATTGTTCTTGCAATTTCACGCAAGACCAATCAACGCAAGGTGTAAAATAGGGGAGCATTATGAGATTATTATTTGCAACCGGTGGTACTGCAGGTCATATCAATCCTGCACTTGCAGTAGCATCATATATTAGAGAACAATATCCGGATACAGAATTTTTGTTTATCGGCACTGCCGACCACATGGAGGCTCGCCTTGTGCCCAATGCCGGATTTGATTTTAAAACAATTGATATTAATGGCTTTAGACGTTCGTTTTCTCCACAGGCTATAATTGCCAATGTTAAGACTGTGTTCAAGCTTATTAAGAGCGAAAAAGCCAGTAGAAAAATAATTAAGGAATTTAATCCCGATGTTGTTATCGGTTTTGGCGGATATGTTTCGGGTCCTGTACTACAGGAGGCTGTCAAGCTACATATTCCTACTTGTATTCACGAGCAAAACGCTTATCCGGGTATTACCAATAAGCAGCTTGCTAAAGAGGTGGACAAGGTAATGGTTACTGTAGAGGACGCTATCAGTCACCTGGATGCCAAAAATGAAGTTGTTGTTACCGGTTTGCCTGTTCGTGGTGAGCTGTTAACAAAGGCAAAGGTCGAAGCCCGCAAGGAACTGGGTGTACCGGAGGACAAAAATCTGGTGCTTTCCTTTGGCGGTTCGTTAGGTGCTGCACCACTTAATGAATCCATGATGCCTATATTGTTATCCCATGCAGAGGATGGCAGTGTATATCACATCCATTCTGTTGGCACTAACGGAAAAAAGTATTTGGACATATTCAAGGCAAATGACTTTTCCGAGACATCCGAGAATGTCTATCGCAAGGGCACAGTAGAGGTTAGACTATATATTGACAATATGGATACCTGCATGGCTGCTGCCGACGTTGTTGTTGGCAGAGCAGGTGCATCATCTCTGTCTGAGATTGAGGCTATGGGCAAGGCGTCCATACTTATTCCCTCACCATACGTTGCAGAGAATCATCAGTACCACAATGCAATGGCGTTGGTAAATCGCAACGCCGCCCGTATTATAGAAGAAAAAGAACTAAATGCAGATTCACTGACAAAAATGATGGACGAGCTATTGGCAGATGTTGATACACGCTTTGCTATTGAGGGCAATGCAAGAAATATGGCAATTATTGATGCAAGAGAAAAAATAGCCGGCATCGTTCTTCAGCTGGCTAAATAGTTTTAGCAAAACATAAACCACCTCATAGTATGTTGTAGGTGGTTTTATGGAATACTTACATATTAATGGTGGCAGAGAGCTTAACGGCTCTGTCAATGTTCATGGTGCAAAAAACAGTGTGCTCCCAATTTTGGCAGCCACATTGCTGGTTGACGGAGTATGCGAGATTAAAAACTGTCCTCATTTATCCGATGTTGATGTTACAATGGACATTCTGCAGCATTTGGGAGCAAGGGTAACCTTTGAGGACGATGTAATAACGGTGGATTCCACTCAAATTACTGATTGCAGGATTCCCGAGGGTATGATGAAGGAGTTGCGTTCGTCCATTATTTTTTTGGGTGCGCTGGTGGCTCGTATGGGTAATGCGTGCTTGTATTTACCGGGTGGCTGTGACATTGGTCTCAGACCCATCGACTTGCACCTAAAGGGACTTCAGGCATTGGGCTATACTACAACGTCAGATGGCAACAATATATGTGCTGAATCATCAGCTCCGCAGGGAACAGAGATAGTGCTGCCTTTCCCCAGCGTTGGTGCTACTGAGAATATAATTTTGGCTAGCGTGCTAACTCCCGGTACAACCACAATAATCAATGCGGCCAGGGAGCCTGAGATTGAGGACTTGGCTCGATTTCTTAATTCTGCCGGAGCCAAGGTTAGGGGAGCATTGACTACTGTGATTCAAATAGATGGTGTGGAGTCATTACATTCAACTGCTCATACGGTAATTCCGGACAGAATATTGGCCACTACACTTATGTCGGCTGTAGCAGCTACCGGCGGCGATGTATTTTTAAACAATGTATCACCAACTCAGCTAATGCCTACTTTACCTGCCTTCCAAGAAATGGGAGTTACCATCTTTGTTGGCAAGTCAACTATTCGTACTACCGGTAAAGGCAAGCTTAGACGAGTCAAGAGCATTGATACTCAGCCATATCCCGGTTTTCCAACTGATGCTCAAGCGCCTGTTATGGCAGCATTAACTGTTGCTAGGGGTACTTCTGTCATCAAAGAGAATATATTTGAAAACAGATTCAGGCACGTATCCCAGTTATCACTGTTCGGTGCCGACATAGTGGTAAATGACCGTATAGCTATAGTCAACGGTGTTAGGCACCTGTACGGTACTGAGGCTCGTTGTACTGACCTGCGTGGCGGCGCAGCAGTTGTTATTGCAGCGTTGATAGCCGATGGTGAGTCAATAATTAGAGATATTGGTCATATTGACCGTGGATATGAGAATTTAGAATACCAGCTGTCCTTACTGGACGCTGATGTCAAGAGGATTAGTAATGAAGAAAAAAGACGGCAAAAAAAAGGTGAACAGAGTAACCTCTGATTTTGATTCACTTAATACGGAGTTAGGCTCCTCCTTTGGACTAGAACCACCTAAGAGGTATCGTTCTGACCAAAGGCTTGACAATAGTGAGCCTGAAAAAAAGAGAAAATCCGGCACAAAAAAGCCTAACAATAGAACAACAAAAAAGCAGTTATCTAAGCAGGAACAAATTAAGCAAAGAAAAAAACGCAATAAACTTCGTAAGGTGCTATCAGTTGCAGGCGTCTTGTTGGCTATTGCAATTGTGGTATTGATTCTCAGTCTTACTGTTTTCTTTAAGATAGATACAATTAATGTTACCGGAACAAAAAAATATTCCGACAAACAAGTAATGGCTGTTTTGCCCTTTGAGAATAATGACAATCTGTTTTTGATAGATAAGGATGGCACCGCAGAAAGACTTGAAAAGAATCTACCTTATATATATAATGTAGAGATTACACGAAAGTTGCCATCCACTGTCAACATAAAAATAACAGAGCCCACAAGGGTTTTAACAGTCCGTAATAGCGACAAGACATATACTGTTTTGGATGATAATCTTAAGGTGTTGGAGCAGAGCAGTAAGTCAAAACCAAAAAATTCAATTTCAGTCAAAAAAGCTACATTAAAGTCTGCTGTAGTAGGCGAAACAGCAGTATTTAGCAAAAACAGTACAAATAAGTGCATTGCTGCATTGCTCACAGTGATAAAGGAAGTTAATTTGGCAGAAGCAACAGGCATTTATACTAATGGTCCGGATAGTAACTATATAGTGTATGATAACAGAATTACCATTAAACTAGGTTCAACTTCGGATTTGGAAAACAAGTTATATTCTGCACTTGCCGCTATAGATAAGCTAAACAAAACCAATCCTACCGTAAAGGGAGAAATAGCAGCTTTTGGTGGTAAGCAAGTATACTTTACAGAGAAAAAATAGCAAATAATTAGTAAAGAAATATGCTTTACAAACAATACAGTGTCAAATGTAAATTTTTTGTATTATGCAAATAATTTGTAATTTTTGCGCAATGTTAAAAAAATATTTATATTATTTTGTAAAAAAGTATTGCAAAATAGTAACAAAACTGTTACAATACATCTGCAAGCACAGAATGTGTAATATTTTGAATTATAAAACAAGGAGAAGTGTAAGATGGGAAGATACGAAATTGATACCGATGACAGCAAGGTAGTACAGATTAAAGTAATCGGCGTAGGCGGCGGCGGTGGAAATGCCGTTAACCGCATGGTTAGATGTAATATTAAGGATGTTGAGTTTGTTGCTATCAACTCTGATAAGCCGGCACTCAACAAGTCAACTGCAACTCACAAGATTCTTATTGGCGAAAAGACAACTAAGGGTCGTGGTACCGGTGCTAAGCCGGAAATTGGTATGAAGGCAGCAGAGGAGTCAAGAGAGGCTATCACTGATATTCTCACCGGATGCGAGATGGTATTCATTACCGCCGGTATGGGTGGTGGTACCGGTACCGGTGCTGCTCCTGTAGTTGCTAAGATTGCAAAGGATATGGGTGTTCTCACTGTTGGTGTTGTTACAACTCCATTTGGTTTTGAGGGTAAGCGTCGTATGGAACAGGCTCAAGAGGGTATCAAGGAGCTTGCTCAGTATGTTGACTCTATTATGGTTATTCCTAACGAGAATCTTAAGTTCGTAACAGCAGAAAAGATTACTCTCCTCAACGCATTTGAGATTGCTAATGATGTTCTTCGTCAGGGCGTACAGTCTATTTCTGACCTGGTTAACGCAACCGGTCTTGTTAACTGCGACTTCGCTGACGTTACAGAGATTATGAAGGATGCCGGCTATGCTCACATGGGCGTAGGTAGAGCTAAGGGCAAGGACAAGGCAGAGATTGCTGCTCAGCAGGCTATCTCCTCACCGCTCCTTCAGACATCAATTGACGGTGCTCGCGGCGTATTGCTCAACATCACTGCTTCTACAGACATCGGTCTTGAGGAAGTAGATGCAGCTTCATCAGTAGTTAGAGAGGCTGTTCACGAGGATTGCGAAATCATCTGGGGTGCTTCATTTGATGAGGAGCTTGAGGATGAGATGATTATTACAGTTATCGCTACTCGCTTTGGCGAGGAGGGTCCCGGTAATGTAATCAAGAGCGTCACTGCCAACAAGGAGGTTGCTCCTCCGGCTGAGGTTTCTGCTCCGGCAAGCTTTACAGCCAGTGATGATGATTCATTCACTGACATCGTTAACTTCTTTAAGAAGTAAGAATCCGATACATAAGGCCGTGTTATTCACGGCCTTTTATTCATATTGATAAAAAATTATTAAAATGTATATTTACTATTGTAAAGTTGAAAACTATGTGGAAAGTAAGGAAAATTTCTTTACATTTTTAATCTAATTTACATAATTTTAAACAACCGATGGCTAATATTCCACATTTTCAACATAGTTTTCCACATTCTTTTCAACAAATGAATTTTGTAAAGTAAATACACATTACAAAAATTATTAATCCCTATGCAAGGTATGCATAGGGATTTAATCGTTACTTATTCATTTTTGATGAATATTACCACTCACTTTTTGTATATGAACGGATGATGTTGGTAATTATATTATCTCGTTTTAAGCCCTTACCCTTGCCACTCTTAACCTGGTCTTGAATTTTACCGGCGCGGATAGTGACAAAATCTGCCTTGTCGAGAATCTTGTCCATTGGTGGAATTTCGCCAAATTCGTAGTCGAGGTCCACTGTATCTATCATCCTTGTGGCGAGATTGGTGGTTGAGAATTTTTTGACTCCGGTAATTGCCAGTATTACCACTTTGTTAGCTTCCGGCAGAGTGAGGGTTTTGCATCCCTTTACATCAATCTCGTAGATAAAGAAACAAGCATTACTGTTGGGGATATTGCCCTCAGGATGATGGGTGTGGCTAAACACAAGACCCACATCGGCATCCTTTATATTTGCTGTCTGGTTCATTCCTGCCATGTCCCATTGGCCAATTGGCTGATTCATCGAGTACACTGTTATCGGTCGCTCTTTGTTATCAGCCATAATAGTTATTTCGGTGTCCTTTAGTACACTGGAAGCCAGGATGTACATTTTGTTCATGCCTTTTGGTATTTCAATTTCCTGTTCCCGTGGAATAAGAACATTTTTGTCCATATCCACATTAGGCATCCTAAATGTAATACCCTTAACCGTCAGACTTTCGGGAATCAACTCATTAGGCAGTGAGAATCCGGAGCCCTGCAGTATGCAGTTTACTTTGTAATTGTCGGCAGTTATACCGGTTGCATTATATTCCAGGTGCAGTTTTTTATAATTTTCTCTTGCCTTATTTTTTTGATGATTTACCTTTAACTTGAAGGTCTTAACCTCAAAGGGATTTATATTGAATACAATTTTGCCATTCTTAATCTGAGCATCTGCCTTGAATTCCTCGGTACCATATACCTCAGTGGCCTCAATAATTTCTGCAAACATGGCGATGGCAACATTTTTGTGCGCTTTGCCTACACCCTCGTTGACTCTAATGACGATGTCATTGTCGCTATATGCTTTCTTTACACATCTAATTAGCACATCTTTGCTGCTGATGTTCATTAGCGAAAAGCTGTCACCCTGCTCACCGTCAAATGTTGATGTGGTCTGGAAAGCTATTAACGGCTGATTGAACTTTTGTGCCTCAAGCTGTGTACCGGCCCCAATCTCTCCCTTGTGGCTGTAGATACCAAAACTAAAGATGTTTCTGCCTATATCCTGTAAATCCTGTCTGGCATCTTTAGTAAAAGCACCGGCAGGAGTGTGGATGCAGGTCATACGCAGCATATTATCCTGTGGCTTGTCCCATCCGTATTTGCAGTCACTGAGCACGCTGACACCGTATCTGCCGTATTCGTCGGTAATGTCCGCCCATTTTTGTGCAGGTACTTCATATAGATTCTCTGCATTGTTGCCACGCTTTATGTATCCCAGACCCAGGTCGTATGTGGCATTTGGATTACTGCAGGTGAGAGGGAACTGGGCTTTCATCATGGTGCGTCTGCTTTGCCAATCAATGTAGTTATCTACTCTTATTGACTCTCCGCCTGATTCTAGAGAAATAACCTGGTCGATGGTGTTATACTCTGCCTCACGGCGAACGCGTATTGCAATTCTTGCAGCACCGTCCTCCACAATCTCAAATGTTGGAGTGTTTGCATAACAGAATGGCTGAGCGTCAATGTCTTCTTTTCGCATCTCCCAACTCGGATAATTCAATTCGCATATATCGTGTAGCAATGCCAGCTTGATAGGTGCGGACAGTAACTGTACCTTCAGCTTTTTGTCAACAATGGAGCCAATGTCTCCGTTTTTGTTTAGCATTATTTTATACTTTTCGTTCTCAAGTGTATGCTCGGTAACTGTCAGGTCACTCTTTCTGCCGAATTTCTTGTCAGCAACTCTTACATCATACACTTTGTATCCTAGGCTATCAACATTTGCCAAAAAAACAATATCCAGTTCTTTGCCCTGTTTTTTTACTATTTGGCTGGGTACTTGGTGTCCCGCCTTGTCCACTACGCATATATTTTTTGCGTTATGCTTTAGCTTAATATGAGCACTGACTGCTTCTTTTCTTTTGATAGCCAATGGATTGTTTACTACTACTGCACATTCCGTGCACCACGATGCATCCAATTCATTAACAACAGCTCCAACAGCGCTCTCGTATTCGTTCTTGAATTGGGAGAGGGAAATGTAGTAGTCGTTCCAGCTGTCATTATACTGCTTCATTGTGGATGTACCGGTTATATCATCGTGGAACTGGTGCTGAATCACTCGTCTCCAAGCCTGGTCGATAATCTCGCTGGGATACTTGTGAGTTGTAAGTAGGTCAGCAGTGATACATGCCTTTTCACAATTATCTGCCAGCAGTTCATTTTGGCTATTGAGTCTTTTGCTCATCGTACGGGATGTATAGCAACCGGCACCGTGTGAGCGCATAAGAAGCTCGTTATCCCATACAGGTAAACCGGATTTATCCTTTGCAGGAAGCTTATCCAATTCCTTAAATATTTCGTCGGATGCTGCGGAAATTACCTTTGTGTTATCGTCATGGGCGTTCTTTTCTACGCTCTTGTTTACACTCTTAACGGTATCTTCATCCGGTGCGCCGCCCCAGTCGCCGGTACCATAGTAGTTCATAGTCCAAGGCAAACTGTAGTTGAGTCCGTTGTCTGCCAGCTTGTTTATGATACCCATGTCACCTCTTACATCCCCATGGAATTTGTGCCTATAGGACAGGGGATTGAGGGACGCAAATATTTCGCTGCCGTCAACTCCCTTGAAAATACCAATATCAAAAGGCCTTTGGTATGCGCCACCCCAACCTAGTTTTTGGGTACTGAATCCCAGTAGGTTGCAGTGCTTTGCTACACTTGGCAATGCGTAACCAAAGCCAAAGCAGTCCGGCAGGAATATATCCTTACTGCTTTTGCCCAGCTTATTCATAAAGTACTTGTGTCCGTACAGGATGTTTCTAATCAGTGCCTCCGGTGAAGGAATGTTGACATCACCATTCTCCCATGCTGTACCGGATACGCACCACCTGTCGGCATCAACATATTCCTTTATTTGTTGGAATTGCTGAGGATAGTATTCTTCTATTAACGCATAACGAAAAGCACCCTCAAAGCTGAATCGATAGTGAGGGTATTTTTCAATTAAGTCAAAATTTTTGTTCAAAGTGTCCGGAATATATTCCTCAATGGTCTTCGGAAGCTCCCATCTCCATACTGTGTCCAGATGGGATGTAGCTACGGCAAATATTTTGTTTTCTGCCATTTTTGTTCACGCCTTTATTTTTCGATAATTTCGTATGTAAATTCGTACTTCTCCTGCAGAGCTTTTACCTTGTCCTCATTATCCTCAATAAAAGTCTCGGTATACACACTCTTACCGTCTACGGAATAATCCTTTACGATTTGTTCAAGCTCTGCCCAAGCCTCTCTCTCAAGTGGATAGCCGTCCTCAAATCTAATTAAAAATTCTCTATGCTTTGGTAGTCTTACTTTCATGATAGTATTCCTTTCAATGTTAATATGTCTATTATATATTTAAAACCAATCTATTGCAATATCAATTTTGCCTTTTTTGTCAGTAGTTCCTGCGGGTGGGATATTGCATAGTCCGCTGTTATGTCATCGTCAACCAAAGCAATCATTTTGTCGCCTATGCTCACATTATCAATCTGGCCACTGATAACTACACATTGCTTGCCCTTATCTTTTGCCATTTTTGCCACACGATAGGGGAGCTTGCCCATTAATGTTTGGCTATCGGTTTTGCCCTCGCCTGTTACAACTATATCACAGTCACTCATCAGTTGGTCCAGATTTGCCATTTGGGCAATTACGTCGAATCCGCTTTTTATGGTGCCACCGTATACGGAGTATAGACCGGCACATAGTCCACCGGCGGCGCCGCCACCCTCAATAGCACCTACATCTCTTGGCAAGAACGCATTAAGCCTTTTTAGTCCGTCGTCCAGCTCCTCAACATCAGTTTTTCGTGCTCCTTTTTGTGGTGCAAACACATAGGCTGCTCCGTTTTTTCCATACATTGGATTGGTAACATCACAAGCGAATGTAAAGTTAATATTCTTTACAGTATTGCGAAAGCTGATACCGAATATTTGGTTCAAATCACGGGATTTTATTTTTGCAATTTCCCTTTGATTTTCGTCCAGGAATCCGGTGCCTAACGCCTCCAGTGCTCCGGCACCGCCATCACAACATCCGGAGCCACCCAGTCCAAGTACGATATTATTGTAACCCATTGATACAGCGTACTTTATCAGTTCGCCGGTGCCGTATGATGATGCCATCATTACATTCTTTTTTGATAGTAATCCACTGGCTGTTGCACTCTCAATTATAGCTGTGTCTCCCACAGTAATAATGTGTCCGTCAATTTGGCCGCCGTATATGTTGTGGCATTTTGTGTAAAGGCGAGTGCCATTACAGATTTTTTCTATACATTCAGCAAATCCTTCTCCTCCGTCAGCCATTGGCAAACAGATAATATCACATTCTTTGTCCACTGACAATATGCCTTCCTTGATTGCATAGCACACCTGTGTAGAATCCAGGCTGCCTTTGTAACTATCTGTTGCAATTAATATCTTCATAAGCATCACCGTCTGTATTATATCATATTATTTTATTTGTGACACTATTTTTTCTTGACAATTTTTATTTTGTGAGGTATTATTTACTTAGCGTGATGGTAATAGCGCTACGAGATTGTCTATTAGACAACGAGGATGGGTAGTTTTAGGAGGACACTGAGACTACCCGTTTTTGTATGAAAAAACTATTGACAAATATTTTTTATCTGCTATAATAATATAGCACTTAGGAAAAGTGACATTTGAATATCGCGGGGTAGAGCAGTTGGTAGCTCGTCGGGCTCATAACCCGGAGGTCGTAAGTTCGAGTCTTACCCCCGCAACCACAAATTAAGGTCTTTCAAGGAAACTTGAAGGACCTTAAAACTTTATTAAGCCCAGTATTTAAGCCAAAAACAAAAAAACGCCCTTGAATTTTCAAGGGCGTTAAAATTCTTTCAAATGCTTTGCGGTTGCATTACCGGTTGCATTACTATAATTTGCTTCCATTATTTCTGGTGTGCTTTCTCCAAAGAAATTAAAGGAGCTTTGTAGCTTCTCAATTTTAGTGAATTGTTGCTTCTTGAATCTTCCAATAACATCACAGTAAGTATTAAGTGTTACCATAATGTCAGCGTGGCCAAGGATATCTGATAATGTCTTGTAGTCAACCTCTGCCTCAATGCAACGAGTTGCGAAGGTATGGCGTAACATGTGTTGATTATATTCCTTATCAGCAACATAAGCTTTGTAATAATATTTGCCAAAGTTTCTTTCCCAGTCAGCTGGCGCATCCCTTGGCAGAAGTTCAAATGTATCGCCAACTTTTTTATAGAAAGTGTATTTTTTATATGCAACCTTTTTTCTGCCTTTGCTGGACAATGGCAGGATTTCTTCGTGCATAGGAATAATGTGGTATCGTCTTATTATTCTTTGAAAAGAAGAATTAACTTGATTAGTTGAAACAAACCCATTTTTATTAAAATCATAAAACAGAATTTGCAGAGGATTATCTCGATATTCTGTTTCAATGAATTCTTGCAGCAGGCGTTTTACAGTTGGAGTCATTTCTATAATTCTCATACCAGCATCAGTTTTTGTTTGCTTACCCATTATAGGGCGGTCTTTTTCATCCCTCGTGATAGCCTTATTCACATTTATTGTGTTGAAGGTAAAGTTAATATCATTAACACTTAAAGCGTTAATTTCGCCCATTCTCATTCCAGTAGCAAGCATTATAAGCATTTGCCAACGATATTTATTATTTCGCTCCTCGTTGTTAAGCACGTCAATAAGCTTCTGCTCTTCTTCAATGGTTAAGGAGCTGATCTTCTTGTCTGGCTTATCTGATTTAGGGCGTATAATATTATCTTCATCAAAAGGATTTTCTTGTATGAATTTTTTCTTTGCTGCGAATTTGCAGCATTTTTTTACAGCATTATAAACCTTACTGATGGTTGAATTAGAATAATGTGTTATGCTTTTGAAAAAACTTTTTATTTGAAACTCTGTAAGGTCCTTAATAGGAATACCGCCAAGATTATACTCGTCAATTATTTTTAATGTTTCAAGCCTTCTCCTTTTGGTTGTTGCTTGAATTTGGTTCAACTCAAAATCATCATCAATTTGCATTTTGACAATATCGTGAACAGTAAGCTTTGACGGTTCTATAAGAGTTCCGTTTTTCCACTCCATCTCGTAGAGCTTAAGCTTCTCCATACACTCTTTTTTAGTTTTGCCATACCTTGAAATTCTGTTTGGCTTGCCATTTGGTTTTAAGCCAAACACTCCTTGGCCAACCCAATGTTTTTTCTTTTCATCAAAGTAAAAGGTGCCTTCACCATTACCTCGCTTTTTGCCTTTCATAGTATCACTCCTTTTTACAGTCGCTTGCAAAAGAGCGCAAAAATACCCTGTTGCAAAATGCAGCAGGGTGTGATACAATACATTTGCCACAATGTTGGATGTATCACATCCTGCATTACCCCTTGGCTGTTTCTGCAGCTGAGGGGATTTTTTATTTTATCTTAAGCTTTGATGAACCCAAAGCTCTTGAACGTAATTCCCAAGTTGATTATCAACAACCTCTTTATTTTTTATTTTCTCAATTAAATCAGTAGGAACAGTAAAGCTTACAACCTTTTCTTCCTCGCCATTATTCATATCAGCAACAGCCCAATATTGAATTTCTGAATACCTATCAAAACC
>JBJEPK010000050.1:0-8715 GCA_051881195.1 Eubacterium sp.
ACTTTGTTCCATTCCCACTGATTAGCAGTATGTCGGATAACAATAAATTTTATAGTGAAAACAATGTGTATGCAATCTTTCACCAAATGACATACGAAACAAGAGCCCAGGATGCAGAACTGCATGCATATCTGTTTTCTAAACTAATGTGGAATCGCAATACGGATGTAAATAAACTGGCAGGAAAGTATATGGATGTATATTACGGCAAGGCTGCGCCATATATTGCCCAATATTATAATCTGGTACATGAGAATGTCCAAAGATTCGGGCAACCGCTATATATTTACGCTCAACCCGATGCATACAGAGCCGGTTATTTGTCTGCCAAATGCCTCAAAGAATATACAAAAATTCTAAATAATGCTTTAGAGGTTGTCAAGGGCGATGTGGAACTGACAAAACGAGTAAGGCGGGAGAAGCTGGGAATACTTTATGTGAAGGCAAAAAAGATTTCCTTTAATAAAAAGGAGCGAAATAAGGCTCTCGACGAATTCTACAAAATATGTAAGGGAAACGGTATAACCGACATAATGGAAGGAAAGCCCAACTATTTGGATGAATTCTATGAAAAAACAAAAAAGCAAATAAAAACAATAATATCACCGGATACAGCTACTACTGTGGCAATCTCACAGGCCATTAAATACGGGTTAAAAAAGAAAAGATAACAACAAAAAATCTCGTTAATACCAACGTATTAACGAGATTTTGCTATAATAACTATGTAATTATTCTGCTGCTTCCTCTGTTGCAGGAGCCTCAACCTCAGCAGGAATCTCCTCAGCAGGTGCCTCATCAACAGGCATCTCTTCAGCAGGAGCGTCCTCTTGCGGAGCGTCGTCAGCAAGCTCTTCGATAACCTCCTCCGGCTTTTCAAGAAGCTCCTTCATAGAAAGGGAAACTCTCTTCTTGTCAAAGTCGATGTCGATAATACGAGCCTTAACTACATCACCAACCTTGAGTACATCCTGGGGTGTCTTGATTCTGTCCCAGGAAATCTGGCTAATGTGGATAAGACCGTCAACTGTAGGAAGAATGTTTGCGAATGCTCCGAATGTTGCAAAGCTAACAATACGAGCGTCAACATCTGTGCCTACCGGGTAATCCCTGCGAAGAATCTCCCATGGATTGTCCTCAATGTTCTTAAATCCGAGACCAATCTTTCTTGTTTCGTCGTCAAGGGACTTAATAGTAACCTCAACAGTATCGCCAACATTGACAACCTCCGATGGGTGCTTGATTCTGGACCAAGAAAGCTCAGAAATATGAATCATACCATCAATACCACCAAGGTCAACAAACGCACCGTAGGAAGTAAGGGACTTAACAGTACCCTGAATCTTTTGGCCCTCCTCAAGAGTAGCCCAAAGTGCATCCTGCTGCGCCTTCTTCTCTACGTCGGTTACAACCTTAATGGAACCTACAGCGCGTCTTCTCGCAGGATTGAGGTCGATAATCTTGAATCTAACTGTTGTGCCCTTGAGTACATCAAGCTCTTGATTGCGAGGAACACCGGTTTGGGATGCAGGTACGAATACTCTGCTACCCTTTGCTGATACAAGAACGCCACCGCGAACAACAGCGATAACCTCACCTTCAAGAATCTCCTCTGACTCCTTTGCTGCAACGATGTCGTCCCAGCCCTTAACTGCATCGTACAGTTTTTTGCTAAGCTTGAGTACGCCATCCTGGTCGTCAGTCTTCATAATAACAAGGTTGATTTCGTCACCGATGGATACAGCATCCTCGCACTTGGTGATGTTGTCTGATGACAAATCATCAAAAGCAACTACACCGGTCTGCTTTCTGCCCGGAACGTCAACAAATACTTCTGTGTTAGTAATTCTAACTACTGTACCTGTTACTACCTTGCTGTTTTCGTTTTCCTTAAAAGATTCGTTAAGCATTTCTTCAAAGGATGCCTCACCATCAGCAGATGCTTTGACAGCAGGCTTTGTAGCCTTATCAGCGGTTTCTGCTGTCTCCACAACTTCTTCAGTTACGGCTGAAGTTGTTTCAACTTCCTTTTCTTTAATTTCTTCGGACATGGTTTTGAGTACCTCCTTGATAATTACCGAGGGTGTCGAAGCCCCGGCAGTAACCCCAATTACATTGCAGTCAGACAGGTCTATATCCCTAAGCTCATCACCGGTCTCAATAAGATAAGAACGGCAATTGCCGGAACAGGTATCCCTGAGTTTGCAGGTATTTGAGGAATGACGGCCACCGATAACAACCATGGCATCCGACCTTAACGATATATCGTATGCCTCCTGCTGTCTATCAGCCGTCGCATTACATATTGTATCAAATATTTCGCACTTTGTACATAGTTTTTTTATAATTTTCTCACATTTTTTCCATTCTTTTAGGGAAAAAGTTGTTTGGCTGACACAAATCAATCGGGAGTTTTTGTCATAATCGTATTTTTGTATAATTTCTAATAATTCTTCTTGGTTTTTAAAAACATGAGAAACGCCGTTACAATACGACCTAATGCCCATTACCTCCGGATGATTTATATCACCTGCTATCAGTACAGGAACGCAGGCATCCTGTTTTTTTACGATATTATGAATCTTAGTGACAAACGGACAAGTTGCATTAACAAAATCCAATCCAAGTGATTTAAAACTGTCTACAACGGACTTTTCAACACCATGGGTACGAATAACAATTTTGTATCCATCCGGTGCTTGGGCAATGTTGTCAATAATCTTTACTCCCCTGTTCTCCAGGTCTTTGACAACCTGGGCATTATGAATAATGGGACCGAGAGTACACACACTCTCTCCCTGCTCAATCAGCTTGTAAACCAAATTAACAGCTCTGTCCACGCCAAAACAAAATCCGGCCGTCTTTGCAAGTATTATCTCCTTGCTCACTTAACCTCAGCCTCCCAAAGTTCGGTTATTCTGTCCATCACAAGATTGGCGGCATTACGAATGTCCTTTGGTCCAAAATCTTCTTTATCAAAGCACATTTCCTCTTGGGTGATAGGCTTGCCGATGGATACTGTTACTCTCTCGCCCACTTTTATTTTATTTTTACAACAAATAGCAACCGGCAGCACCTGGGAATTGGTGGCCTTTGCGATAACAGCAACACCCGCTTTTGCTCTCTGAGGCACACCATCCTTATCCTTAATACGAGTTCCTTCCGGACAAATGGCCATAACATGACCTTCTTCCAAAATCTTTTCGCCATACTCAACAGCTGTAGTGTCCCCCTTGCCACGCTTAACAGGAAAACCGTACATGTGGGTAATAAACCAGCCTACTATTGGGTTGCTGAAAAGCTCTACCTTTGCCATAAAGTGAAGCGGCGGCATCTCCTTTGGTAATGCTGCAAAAATCGGGTCAAAAGCGCAGGTATGGTTGATTGCAACTATGTAGCGAGTATCATCCTGTGGAATGTTCTCGTTACCCTTATACTTTAGTTTGAATAATAGCTTAACAAGTGGGCTAAATACTACTCTAATAAATCCATACATTCTATAATGCGGTACTGTTGAATAATCAAACTCTCTCATTATCTGTTCTCCTTAATGATATCTACAATCAATTTAATGGATTGCTCCAATTCAAGTTCCGAGGTGTCAGCAATAATACTGCTATCACTGGGTTTTAGCGGAGCTATATCACGGTGGGAGTCATTGTAATCCCTCTCATTTACATCATCCAATACATCCTGATAAGTTACCTTCTCACCCTTTTCTATAAGCTCCTTATATCTGCGCTGTGCACGACACTCAGCGGACGCAGTGAGAAAAATCTTGACATCAGCGTTAGGGAGTACAACAGTGGCAATATCTCTGCCGTCCATAATAACGTCATTTTTTGCAGCAATATCACGCTGTAAATCAAGTAGAAATTCCCTAACCTTTGGTATAGCAGAAACTCGGCTGGCGCCCATAGAAATCTCGGGAGTACGAATAAGTGAAGATACATCCTCGCCATTAAGGGTTACAACCTGTACGCCGTCAATATGCTTTAGTTCAACTGAAATATTGTCAAGCAAATCAACAACGCCCTCATCACTATCAATCACACCGGCTCTAATCGCAGCCAGAGCAATGGTGCGATATAGTGCTCCTGTATCAACATAGATATATCCAAGCTCCTTGGAGACAGCCTTAGCTATAGTGCTTTTGCCTGCTCCTGCAGGACCGTCAATAGCAACATTAATCATAAATTACCTCTTGTCAAATCAAATATTATTACCACACAGATAGCCGGTAGAAAATGCCACCTGCAAATTGAAACCCCCGGTATAAGCGTCAACATCAATAACCTCACCGGCAAAGTAAAGGTTGTCAACAATCTTGGATTGCATCGTCTTGGGATTTATTTCTTTTACATTAACTCCGCCGGAGGTAATTATCGCCTCCTCAATGGGTCTCAGGCCAACAACATTGAGCTCCATACACTTGATTACATCAACCAGGTGCAGGCGTTGCTCCTTTGTAATCCCGTTAACCTTTGTACCGGGTTGTATGCCGCTAAGGGACACAATCACCGGCACAAGCTTGCCCGGTAGTAGTTTTGATAAAGAATTGATAAAGTCCTTGTTATTATTCTCTGCAAAATCTCTCTGTATTCGCTTGTCCAAGGTTTTTTTGTCCAATGCAGGCTTAAGGTCCAACAAGATACGATAGCTATGGCCTCCGTTATGAATATGGCTGGATGCAGATAATATCATAGGACCGCTAACTCCATAATGAGTAAATAGCATCTCACCAAAATCATTGTAAATCTCGCTATCACCGTCAAAAACCTTAATGGCAACATTCTTTAGCGACAATCCCTGTAGTTTGGGAATATAATTATTGGATAATACTAAAGAAACCAATGATGGCTCAATATCCACAATTGAATGACCTACACTCTTGGCAAGCCTGTATCCGTCACCGGTACTGCCGGTGGCAGGATAACTGGCTCCACCGGTACAGATTGCAACACTATCACAGGATATAACTTCGCCGTCCGATAGTACTACGGAGTTAATTCTGTTACCATCAAACCGAAAAGCATCAACAGTGCCCTTAATTATCCTTGCGCCGGAGGATTTGGCATTATCAACGAGGGCGTCAACAATATCAACCGCCTTGTCGGACACGGGAAACACCCGATTGCCGCGCTCAATCTTGGTAGGAACGCCCATCTCCTCAATCAGCGCAATGGTGTCATAAGGCATAAAAGCACTAAAAGCAGAGTACATAAACCTTGGGTTACGAACCACATTGGAAACAAGGTCGTCAATATCAAAGCAGGCGTTGGTAACATTACACCTGCCCTTGCCTGTTATCATAATCTTTCTGCCTGGACGAGGCATCTTTTCCACAACCAGAGTATCATTGCCTCGTTTGGCACTCTCGGCAGCGGCAATAAGACCTGCTGCACCGGCGCCGATAATCACTACTTTCTTTTTGCTCATAGATGTATTATAAATTAATCTTCCAATTCTGTCAATTTGCCTGACAATTCCTCCCACTCCTCGTATAGAGAATCACGAGTAGCAGTCTTTTCTTCCAACAATCCGGTAAGCTCCATTAACGCCTCATAAGAGGCTGTTGCCAAGGATTGGTTTATGTCCTCTATCTCAAATTCAAGAGCTTCTATCTCTTCCTCACATTTGGACAACCTAGTCCTTGTCTTGCGAAGCTGGGACTGGCGCTCCTTTTTTAATTTATACTCATTAGGCTTTTTGTCCCGGGCAATCCTAGTAGCAACGGCTGTATTTTCATTTTCTTTTTTCGCTGCATAATCGTCGTAATTACCCATATACTCATTGACACCGTTAGGAGTCAGTTCCAAAATTCTGGTAGCCAGCTTGTTGATAAAATATCTGTCATGGGACACAATCAGCATGGTGCCTGAGTATTCCATTAGGGTATTTTCCAATTCCTCCCGTGAAAATGCATCAAGATGATTTGTTGGTTCATCCAGTAAGAGAAAATTGAAGCCACCAAGCATCAGCTTCAGCAATGCAACTCTGGCTCGCTCTCCACCCGAACACTCCTCCAGTTTTTTGTACACATCATCACCCTTAAACAAAAATGCCGCCAAAGATGAACGAACAGCCGTCTCCGTCATTGAAGGAAATGCGGACCACACCTCCTCTATAGCAGTCTTGCTTAGGTCCAGATGTTCTTGAACCTGGTCAAAATAGCCGGTCATAACATTAGCACCAAATTTGAAATATCCATTGTCAATAGGATAATCCTTCATCAAAACTTTGAGCAAGGTTGTTTTGCCACATCCGTTGTCTCCAAGAATGAATACTCTCTCGCCCTTATAGACATTAAATGTGGCAGAGTCAAATATTTTCTTTTTACCAAAGGATTTTGATAAATCGCAAACAGAAAGTACATCCTCACCACTGACACATTTTGGACTAAATGAAAAGCGAATACGCTCCACCCTACTGTCGGGTACTACCAGCTGCGCCTTAATGCGTTCAATTACCTTTTCTTTACTCTCTGCGGTCTTGATATTCTTTTCTCTGTTCCACCGGCGCTGCTGAGCAATGATGCCCTCAAGACGGGCAATCTCTTTCATATCATTGTCGTACTTTTCTTCTATCGCTTTTTGCTCAGCTGCTTTTTTTACCAAAAATTCAGAATAATTACCAATATAGCATCTGCACTTTTGGTTTTCGATCTCAACTGTTTTTGTAGTAATTTTGTCAAGAAAGTATCTGTCGTGACTGACGATTAGACATGCGCCATTAAAATCCTTTAAAAAGCTCTCAAGCCATTCTACCGCCTTAATATCCAAATGGTTGGTTGGCTCGTCCAACAACAAAAAATCCGCATTAGATAGTAATAGCTTAGCCAAAATAAGCTTGGAGCGTTGTCCGCCGGACAGCTTGGAGGTAGGCATATCAAAATCATCCTCTGCAAAGCCAAGTCCAATCAGCGCAGAACGAGTCATACTCTTGTAGGTTAAGCCACCGTCTGTATTGAATCTGTATGTTAGAACATCCTGCTTCTCTATCAGCGACTTGGAATCCCCAACACCACTGACAAGCTGATGAGAAATTTGTTCCAACTCACGCTCAATATCTATTAATTCTTGAAAGACAGAGATAAGTTCCTGGTACACCGTTCTGCTCTCGCTACAGGTATGCTGTTCCATATATCCAACCTTAGCGCCACGAGCAATAAAGCAACCACCATCATCAGGTGTGTAATCGCCGGTAATTATCTTGAACAAAGATGTCTTACCGGCGCCGTTGCAACCGATAAGACCAACCTTTTCCTTCTCTTTTATATCAAATGTAACATTGGAAAACAAAGTGTTCTCGCCAAATGATAATGTTAAATTTTGGACATCCAGAATCGCCATAACAACCTCGTTAAAATTAATTACACCTATTCTACAATAAAATCACTTGAATGTGAAGAGGAAATTTGTTAATATTAATATACTAATATGGAAAGATGTGATTTTTTTTGGAAATACTAAGGTTGAAGCCCGTATTCAAAGACTATATATGGGGTGGTAACAGACTCAAGGATGACTTTGGTTTTGATACAGGATACGAAAAGACTGCCGAGGGCTGGATGCTGGCCTGTCACAAGGACGGAATGAACACCATAGAGGGTGGCAAGTATGACGGAATGGAGCTTCAGTCCGTTATCGACCTTGTTGGACCGGAAAATTTGACAGGTACAAACGCCACTAAGTTTCCCTACTTCCCTGTGTTAATCAAAATTATCGACGCATACGACAATCTGTCCATCCAAGTGCATCCCGATGATGAATATGCCAGAAAAGTAGAAAATGAATTTGGCAAAACAGAAATATGGTATGTGCTGGATGCTGCTAAGGGCGCAAAGCTGGTTTACGGTTTTAAGAATAAAATAACAAGTGCTGAATTTAAAACTGCTATAGAAAATAATACATTGATGAATGAGCTAAATAGTGTGGAAGTAAAAAAAGGCGACCTGTTTTTTATTGAGGCCGGCACAGTACACGCTATTGGAAAAGGCGCACTTATTGCAGAAATTCAGCAAAACTCCAACTGTACATACAGAGTATATGACTACGGCAGAATCGGCAAGGACGGAAAGCCCAGAGAATTGCATATTGACAAGGCTGTTGATGTATCCGTCACCGAGCCTGCAAAACAGCCTGTACTGAATTTTGACGACAATCCTAATTGTACACTGGCTGAATGTGACTTATTTACCGTCAACAAATACATAGCAAAAGGAAAACTGACGCTTAGCACTGACAAAAGCACATTCAACCACATACTGATTGTTGACGGCGAGTGTACTATTGACGACAATGAGGCAATCAAAGGAGATTCCTACTTTGTTCCGGCAGGATATGGTGATTATACTGTAAGCGGCAACGCAGAAATTATTGTAACAAAAATTTAATTTTGTATGTTATCACTCCTATTGGTAATAATAAAACCAAAAGGAGTGATTTTTTATGAAAATCGTTGATAGAATTGCGTTAATCTTAACTATTATCGGTGGTATAAACTGGGGGTTAATCGGTATATTCAAATTTGACCTTGTAGCTTGGATTTTTGGCGGACAGGATGCCGTGCTCTCAAGAATTATTTACACAGTAGTTGGACTGGCGGCAATTTGGTGTATCAGCCTAATGTTCCGAAACGACGCATTAGAAGAATAAAAGAATAAGGCGCTGTAAAAAAACAGCGAAAATAAAAGCCGGGATTCACGAAAAAGTG
>JBJEPK010000051.1:0-38410 GCA_051881195.1 Eubacterium sp.
AATATAATCTTTTTAGGATTGTTTACTATACGAGTGTAAAATTTTTTCACACCATCTGTCCTCCGTAGTTTATATTAGGAAATTAGATTTCCCGTAATGTAAAATTTGTTTTTGCCGCATAAAACCTCAAGGTTTAGCGTACTGTTTTCAATTATACCTCCGGCAGTATATGCAAAGATATTCATGGGCGTTACAATGTTCCCGGTGATATTGCAGTTTCCGTTAGGAGAGATTACTCCGGTAAACGGTACGCTTTTTTTGAGAATATTGAGATAACCGTTTAGCACGCCTTTTTCATTAGTAATTGACATTTTGCCGATTTTAATACCTATCGGCGTTTTCATTTGTATGTCATAGGTTAATTCTTTGTTTTCAATCATAGCACACCTCTTTCTTTATTTCGTTTATTACTCTACCGAAGCTGTATGCAAAATAAAACGGGCAATGTTGATTGTTATGTGTAAATTCGGACAAAAAGGATGTATTTGGGTAATTTTTGTAGTACAGTAAAAATACGGACAAGTGACCGTTTTATGACCGTTGAAATAAAAAGCGTATGAGCGTATAGTAAAACTGTACAATATTAGTAATCAGGAAGTGGTATAGTGAAAAACGAAAACCGTTCTTATCAGACAAAGGTAAAGCTTGCAAATGCTCTAAAGCAATGTATGCAAAAAAAGCCGTTATCAAAGATAACGGTCAGCGAAATAATAAATATTTGTGATGTAAACAGAAAAACCTTTTATTATCATTTTGAGGATATTTATTCCTTGCTCAAATGGATGTTTGAGCAGGAGGCAATAGATATTGTCAGGCATTTTGATTTGCTGGTTGACGCCCAGGAGGCAATAGAATTTGTGCTTGATTATATTGATAAAAACCAACATATTGTCAACTGTGCTTATGACTCAATGGGCAGAGATGAAATGAAAAGGTTTTTCTATCTTGATTTTATAGATATAGTAAAAAATCTTATCGAGGACTGCGAGCATCAGCTTAATCTGAAGATAGACGATGATTTTCGCTTGTTTTTGGCAGATTTTTATACCGAAGCCTTTGCAGGTATGTTTATAAATTATATCAAGGGAAAGGAAACGGGAACACTCAGTAGAGAAAAAACTCTAGAGTATATTCTTGTTACTTGCAAGGAATCGCTGCTCCAAATTATCAAAACCAAAGGCAAACCGATGAATTAATTAAGGGACTGTTCCTAAAAAGGCAACAGTCCTTTTGCTGTATAGTAAGTGCCGGAATTCTTGATTATTGAATTTGAAGTTGTATCGTGATATTATTGTATTAGATTCTATGATGGGAGTGATTGTATGCAAACAAGAGTGGGTATTATGAGTATCATTGTGGAGGATATGGACTCTGTAAGTAAGCTCAATGAACTGTTGCATGAGAATGGCGAGTACATTATCGGCAGAATGGGAATACCTTATAGGCAAAAGGGAGTTAATATTATCAGCATTGCATTGGATGCTCCCCAGGATATAATTTCGGCCTTAGCCGGAAAAATCGGTAATCTAAGCGGCGTTAATGTTAAGACTGCCTTGTCGGGAATTATAAGCAATGAATAGCGATATAGAAAATATTATTCAAAAACTGAATGAGCAGCATTGCCTCGAATTAGATGAATACGAGAGTTTAATTATCAATCGTGACGAGCAATCCGCTTTGATTTTGCAGGAATATGCCGTCAGGCAAAGAAAAGAAATATACGGTAACAGCGTTTATGTCAGGGGCTTAATAGAGATAAGTAATATATGCAAGAATGATTGCTATTATTGTGGAATAAGGCGCAGTAATAAAAATATTGACAGATACAGACTGTCGCCACAGGAGATAATGAAGTGTGCCGACGATGGATATGATTTAGGCTTTAGAACCTTTGTTTTGCAGGGTGGCGAGGATTCCTATTACTGCGATGAACTCCTTGAGAAAATCATCATGGAGCTGAAGAGCAAATATGACGATATTGCAATAACCTTGTCTCTAGGGGAAAGAAGCTTTGACAGCTGCAAAAGATTGTATGAGGCGGGCGCAGACAGATATTTATTAAGGCACGAAACTGCCGACCCAAAGCACTATGGGATGCTTCATCCCGAAGATATGTCATATTATAATCGTATGAATTGCTTACATAACCTAAAACAAATCGGCTATCAGGTTGGCTGTGGGTTTATGGTAGGTTCGCCGTATCAAACCCCAAAGGAACTGGCTGAGGATTTGAAATTCATCCAGGAGTTTCAGCCCGATATGTGCGGCATCGGCCCTTTTGTTCCCCACAGGGACACAAGGTACAAAAACGAAGCAGCCGGCTCTGCCGAACTGACCTGTTATTTGTTATCAATCATCAGGTTAATAAAGCCCAATATTTTGCTTCCGTCCACTACTGCTCTGGGAACAATTCATCCTTTTGGAAGAGAGCTGGGCATACAGGCAGGTGCAAATGTTGTAATGCCCAATCTGTCGCCTGTGAGCGTCAGAAAAAAGTACGAGCTTTACGACAACAAGATATGTACAGGTGAGGAGAGCGCTCAGTGCAAGGACTGTCTGAGCAGTAGGATAAAAAGCATAGGATATGAAATTGTTGTTGACAAGGGCGATATAAAACCCGTCCTTTAATACAAAGCTGCATCTAATAAGGAAAAGAAATTTGACTTAAAAGAGAAAGGAAAAACAGAATGACAAATTACAACCCAAAATCATTAAAGGCAGAAGAATTTATCAATCATCAGGAAATTCTGGATACGCTGGAGTATGCCGAAAAAAACAAAAACAATCTTGAGCTTATCAATGAAATACTCGAAAAGGCTCGACCTAAAAAAACGAAAAACGGCTCAGTATGTGCAGGACTGACTCATAGGGAAGCATCGGTTCTTCTGGCTTGCGATATTCCCGATGTAACAGAAAAAATTTATCAAATTGCAGAGGAAATCAAGCTTGCATTTTACGGAAACAGAATAGTAATTTTTGCACCGCTTTATCTGTCAAACTATTGCGTCAACGGTTGCGTATATTGTCCCTATCATCTGAAAAACAAGCATATCCCACGAAAAAAGCTGACCCGGGACCAGGTGCGCGACGAGGTAATAGCCCTGCAGGATATGGGTCACAAGCGACTTGCTATCGAAGCGGGGGAGGACCCTGTCAATAACCCCATAGAATATATTTTGGATTGCATAAAAACCATATATTCCGTCCACCACAAAAACGGCGACATTCGCAGAGTAAATGTAAATATTGCCGCCACCACCGTGGAGAATTACAAAAAACTCAAGGAGGCCGGAATAGGTACATATATTCTCTTTCAAGAAACTTATCATAAGGATAGTTATGAAAAGCTGCATCCAACAGGCCCTAAGCACAACTACGCTTATCATACCGAGGCTATGGACAGAGCTATGCAGGGCGGTATTGACGATGTTGGTCTGGGAGTGCTGTTTGGACTTGAGCTGTACAAATATGAGTTTGCAGGACTTATTATGCATGCCGAACATTTGGAGGCAGTTCACGGCGTAGGTCCCCATACAATTTCTGTTCCCAGGGTCAAAAAGGCTGACGATATTGACCCAAATGTATTTGATAACGGAATTGATGACGAAACATTTGCAAAAATCACTGCTTGTATTCGACTTGCCGTACCATATACAGGTATGATTATTTCCACAAGAGAAACCGAACAGGTGCGTTCAAAGCTTTTGCGCCTGGGAATAAGTCAGGTCAGCGGCGGCTCAAGAACATCTGTTGGAGGATATGCAGGCTATTCGCCTGACGAAAGACCCCACGATACAGAGCAATTTGATGTGTCCGACAGGCGCTCCCTTGACGAAGTGGTTTGTTGGCTTATGGAGAACGGTCATATTCCGTCATTTTGTATCGCTTGCTACAGAGAGGGCAGAACCGGGGACCGTTTTATGAGCCTGTGCAAAAACGGACAAATTCTCAACTGCTGTCATCCAAATGCCTTGATGACTCTCAGCGAATATTTGGAAGATTATGCTATGCCAAAAACAAAAGAAATAGGATACAAAATGGTCGAGGAGGAGCTTAGAAGAATTCCCAATGACCGAGTACGCCAAATTGCGGCAGAAAATATCCGTAGCATCAAAGACTCAAATCGCAGAGATTTTCGCTTTTAGGAGGACGCTTATGGGACTAAATGATACAGTATCCGCTCTGCGAATTCATATCGGCTTTTTCGGTATGAGAAACGCAGGCAAATCAAGCCTTGTAAATGCTATTACTAATCAGGAAATCAGTGTGGTTTCAGATATTAAGGGAACAACAACCGACCCGGTAAAAAAATCCATGGAGCTGTTGCCCCTGGGTCCGGTGTTGATTATTGATACTCCGGGACTTGATGATGAGGGCGAGCTTGGAGAAAAGAGAATAGCCACAGCAAAAAAAATTCTGTCGCAATCCGATATTGCCGTTTTGGTTGTGGATTCAACAATTGGATTGAGAGAGAGGGAAAAAGAACTTATTGAAGAATTTGAAAGCAGAAATTTGCCATACATAACAGCTTATACAAAGGCAGATTTAATTCAGCAAAAGAAAGCTCTCAAAGACAACGAAATATATGTGTCCTCCACCCAGGGGACGGGCGTTAATGAACTGAAGGAGCTAATCGGCAGATTTTCCCAAGATATGAAAAAGGAAAGGAAAATTATTGCCGATATACTCAGTCCCGATGATGTTGTGATTTTGGTTACTCCTATTGATGAATCTGCACCAAAGGGCAGGCTTATACTTCCGCAGCAACAGGTACTTCGGGAGATTTTGGACATCCATTGCACAGCCATTGTTTGTCAGCCTGAGGAATTATCACAGACAATAAATAAGCTTGCTGTAAAGCCAAAAATAGTTGTTACGGATTCCCAGGCCTTTGAATTTGTTTCAAAAATTGTTCCGTCGGATATAATGCTGACCTCGTTCTCAATCCTGTTTGCAAGATACAAGGGTCGTCTTGATGTCTTGGTAAACGGTGCAAAGGCTATCGACGGGCTGAAAAACGGTGACAGAGTTTTAATATCCGAGGCGTGTACCCATCATCGTCAGTGTAACGATATTGGCACAGTAAAGCTTCCAAACCGGATTGAAGAATATACAGGAGTCAAACCTCAATACAGCTTTACCTCCGGCGGTGAATTTCCAAAAAATGCCAAAGATTTTTCACTCATTATACATTGCGGTGGCTGTATGATAAATGAAAGGGAAATGAATAACCGCCTAGATATTGCCGAAGCTCAGAAAGTGCCAATTGTAAATTACGGCGTGGCATTAGCTCATATTAACGGCTTACTCAACAGGTGTCTTGAGCCCTTTAAAATATAAATTGTTAACATTGTTAAATTTTTAACATTGATTTTTTTGTCAATATATGTTAAAATAACGACGCGTATTATTACTTGTTTTTTCATTTTTTAAACAAGATATAAAAGGGGTAGATTATGAAGAAAAAGATTAGCAACCTGCCGTTTAACGGTACAGCTGAGCAAAAGGAACAGTTAATGGCTGTTATCGAAGAAAATAAAAACGATGATAGCAAGCTTATTTCTGTTTTGCAGCAGGCACAGGATATTTACGGATACCTTCCCATTGAGGTGCAGGAAATGATTTCGGAGGGGATGGATATTCCTTTGGAAAAGATTTACGGTGTATCAACCTTTTATGCACAGTTTTCTCTTTCGCCAAAGGGTAAATATAATATCTCGGTTTGCTTGGGTACAGCCTGCTACGTAAAGGGCGCACAGACCCTTGTAGATAAGCTTCAGGAAAAACTGGGTATAGGTCTTGACGAATGTACACCCGACGGCAAATTCTCATTAACTGCTTGTCGTTGTATAGGCGCATGCGGATTAGGACCGGTTATGACAATCAATGACGAGGTTTACGGCAGACTGACTGCCGACGATATTGATGATATTTTAGCAAAATATCAAGATTAATTGGGAGGTAGGATATGAAGTCTGTTGATGAATTAAATGCTATTAAACGACAGTATATTGATAATATAGAAATCCGTACCGATGAAAAACCAATAAAAGTTATCGTCGGTATGGGAAACAGCGGTATGGTAAGCGGTGCCAGGGATATTTTGCATCAGCTGGTAGACCTTGTATCAAAGAAAGGTTTGTCACAGAAGGTGCTTGTTATGCAGGAAGCCCGTGTAAGTATTCCGGGTAAAAATCCTGTAGTAAAAATTATTGACGACGGCATTGAAGAGGTTACATACGCCAATGTTGACAGTGCTCTTGCCCAAAGAATAGTTGATGAGCATTTACTTAACGGTGTTATTCTTCAGGACTGCGTATATAATCAGGAGGTATAATTATGATTCGTACACACATTATGATTTGTGGCGGTACAGGATGTACCTCTTCAGGCAGTAAAAAAATACAGGAAAAATTTACCGAATCACTCAAGGCAAACGGTTTGGAGGAGGAGGTTCAGCTTGTACAGACAGGTTGCTTCGGCCTCTGTGCCTTAGGCCCGGTGGTTATTGTTTATCCCGACGGTACATTTTACAGCAGAGTTACCATCGATGATGTTGACGAAATAGTTGAACAGCATATCTTGAAGGGACACATTGTGGAGAGACTTGTATATTCCGATACGGGAAAGGTTTCTCCGGTAAATCCAAAATATGTAAAGCTTAATGAAACGGCATTTTACAGAGCACAGCATCGTGTAGCCCTCAGAAACTGTGGCGTAATCGATCCTGAAAATATCAATGAGTATATTGCAAGAGACGGATACCGGGCCCTTGCCAAGGCTCTTACGGAAATGACACCTGATGATGTTATTCAATGCGTTAAGGATTCCGGCCTTCGCGGTCGTGGCGGCGGCGGATTCCCCACGGGTGTAAAGTGGGCCCTTTGTGCTCCCAATAAGGCTAGGCAAAAATATGTTGTATGTAATGCCGACGAGGGTGACCCGGGTGCATTTATGGACCGTTCCGTTCTTGAGGGCGACCCACATAGCATCATTGAGGCTATGGCAATCGCAGGCTATGCAATAGGCGCTACTAAGGGCTATGTTTATGTTCGTGCAGAATATCCCATTGCGGTTAATCGTTTGCAGATTGCTATTGACCAGGCAAGAGAATTAGGCTTGCTGGGCAAGAATATATTTAACTCAAAATTTGATTTTGATATGGAAATTCGTCTTGGTGCAGGCGCCTTTGTATGCGGTGAGGAAACTGCGCTTATGACCTCCATTGAGGGTAACAGAGGTGAGCCCCGTCCCCGTCCTCCGTACCCAGCAGTAAAGGGCTTGTTCAATTCACCCACTGTAGAAAATAATGTAGAAACCTTTGCAAACATTCCCCAGATTATCCTTAACGGTGCAGATTGGTTTGCATCAATGGGTACAGAAAAATCTAAGGGTACAAAGGTGTTTGCCCTGGGCGGTAATATTACTCACACCGGTCTTGTTGAGGTTCCTATGGGCACCACACTTAGAGAAATCATAGAAGATATAGGCGGCGGTATCCCTAACGGAAAACGCTTCAAGGCTGCCCAAACCGGCGGACCCTCCGGCGGCTGTATTCCTGCTGCTTTGATTGATACCGAGATTGATTATGATAACTTAACTGCAATCGGTTGTATGATGGGCTCGGGCGGACTTATCGTTATGGATGAGGACACCTGTATGGTGGATATAGCAAAATTCTTCCTGGAATTTACCGTTGATGAATCCTGCGGAAAGTGTACCCCTTGCAGAGTGGGAACAAAGCGCCTGCTGGAATTGTTGACAAAGATTACCGAGGGCAACGGCACAATGGAGGATTTGGACAGAATGGAGGAGCTATGTAATTACATAAAGGCCAATGCCCAGTGCGGCTTGGGCCAAACTGCTCCCAACCCGGTTCTTGCAACCCTAAAATTCTTCAAAGACGAATATATCGCTCATATCCAAAACAAAAAATGTCCGGCAGGTGTTTGTAAAAATCTTCTTTCCTTTACCATTGATAAGGATAAATGTATCGGCTGTGGTATGTGTGCAAGAAATTGCCCTGCAGGAACAATCTACCAAACCGATTATGTTGCGCCGGGACATAAGCTTTCGTCATATTATATCGACCCGGACAAGTGTGTTAAGTGTAGCGCTTGTATGGATAACTGCAAATTCAAAGCTATTACAAAGCAGTAAGAAAGGAGCCTGAAATTATGGAAATGGTTAACTTAAAAATTAATGGAATTCCAACAACGGTAGAAAAGGGCTCCACTATATTAGATGCTGCTCGCAAAACCGGAATTGAAATTCCTACTCTCTGCTATATGAAGGACATCAATGAGATCGGCGCCTGCCGTATGTGTATCGTTGAGGCTAACGAGGGCAGAGGCTTCAGAATTGTAACCTCCTGCGTTTATCCCGTTTCCGAGGGTATGGAGGTATTAACTAATACCGAAAAAATACAAAGATACAGAAAAACAACCTTGGAGCTTATTTTGTCCGTTCACGACAAAAACTGTCTTTCCTGCGTTCGCTCAACAAATTGTGAGCTCCAAAAGCTGTGCTATGATTACGGCGTAGACCATTCTAATTTTGAGGGTGAAAAGCCCCATTACGAAAAGGATATAAGCTCGCCCCATCTTGTTCGCGATAACAACAAGTGTATTCTGTGCAGACGCTGTGTTGCTGCCTGCAACCAGCAGTATGTCAGCGTTATCGGTGCCAACGACAGAGGTATGGACACCTCCATCGGTCAGGCCTTTAATCTGCCCCTTAACAGTACGCCTTGTATTTCCTGCGGTCAGTGTACGGTTGCCTGTCCTACAGGCGCATTAACCGAGCGTGATGATACATACAAGGTATGGGCAGCTTTATCAGACCCTACAAAGCATGTTGTTGTCCAGACTGCACCGTCAATCAGAGCCACCATCGGCGAATGCTTTGGTATGCCGGTAGGAACAAATGTGGAGGGAAAAATGGTTGCAGCTCTTCGCAGACTGGGTTTTGACAAGGTGTTCGACACCGATTTTGCCGCTGACCTGACAATAGTTGAGGAGGCAAATGAGCTGGTTGAAAGAATCAAGAACGGCGGCACATTGCCCATGATTACATCCTGTTCACCGGGCTGGGTAAAATTCTGCGAATTTTATTATCCCGATTTGCTGGAGCATCTTTCCACCTGTAAGTCGCCTCAGCAGATGGGTGGCGCGGTAATCAAGACCTATTATGCTCAAAAAATGGGTATTGATCCAAAGGATATTGTCTGTGTTGCGGTTATGCCATGTACTGCTAAAAAATTTGAAATCGGCAGGGATGACGAAGACGCTGCCGGAGTTCCGGATGTTGATATTGCATTGACAACCCGCGAAATCGCAAGGATGTTTAACCGTTTGGGTATTAATTTCTCCATGCTTCCTGACGAGGAATTTGACAGTCCTCTGGGTGAAGATACCGGCGCTGCTGTAATATTTGGTGCAACCGGCGGAGTTATGGAGGCTGCTGTAAGAACTGCTAACGCATGGCTTAACGGCGCGGAGGAGCCTGTTGAGTTAAAGGCTGTTCGCGGTACAATGGGATTAAAGCAAACTACCGTCAATCTTGCAGGCACGAACTTAAAGCTGGCTGTTGCTTCAGGCGCAGCTGCTGCAAAGGTTGTTATGGACAGGCTTAAAGCAGGTAATCCTGACGGATGGGGATTTATCGAGATTATGGGATGTCCCGGCGGCTGTGTAAACGGCGGCGGACAGCCGATTCAGCCACAGTATGTTCGTGATACTGTTGACCTGAAGGCGCTTAGAGCTAAGGCCCTTTATGACCAGGACAAGTCAATGGCTGTCAGAATGTCACACGAATCACCGGTGATTAAGACATTGTATTCCGAATGGTACGACGGTTTCGGCGGTCATAAGGCTCATCACGACCTGCACACCTCCTATGTTCCGAGAGAAAAATACAAAAAATAATATATAACAAAATCCGCACATAGAGATTATCTCATGTGCGGATTTCTTTATTGTATATTATTCATTTAGATGTAGATTTTTTATTCATTGCTTTTTATTCTGTGTGCTAATGGTTGTTTCGCTTAGTGCCATAAAAATTACCCTTCATAATTTATTTGCGATTTATTTTTATTACTGCATCATAATCTCTTTGATTTTCGTCGCCTATCATAGATAGCACAAAGTCGTCAATATTGGATAAAACCGGATTATTTGCACCCATTTTCTTTTCGACTATATGTGTTGCAAAACGCAGTCTTTTCAGGAGCTTTGCCATTGCCTCATACATTGGCGTGCCCTTAATATAGGGCTCGTTACCGACAAAGATATTCCTTACAAGCTCAATTCCCACATCCTTTGCAAGCTTGCTTTCGATGCTCTTGTCCACCTTAAAGCATAGCAGTCTGCCGAGTTTTTTTAATGTAAAGCTGTCAAGTATCTTCTTTGCGGGAGAGGGCAGTATTTCGTCCATTTTGTAATTAATCATTCGGTCAAAGCGCCATCTAAAATATTCTTCTGCGGTTTTTCCCTGCTTGTCGTAATCAAAATCGTTGATGGTATATGACTTAATGATAGCCTTATCATCCTCAAATGTAACCTTTCTGTATGCACAGGGGCAGCCTACAAAACAGCCTGTCTGTACATCTGTTATTATGTTTCCGTTTTTGGTGGTATAGTCTGTTATTGCCTGTGCGTGCATGTGACCTGTAAAGATGAGGTCAAGACCTGCGTCTGCAAATTCATTGGCACGCTTTTCCCAATCGGTTAATTTGGCATCACCTATCAAATTCATTATGGGTGAAAACGGCAAAAGAGGATAATGCGTCATTGCAAATATGTAATTTCCGCTATCGTGGGCCTTCTTAATTTCATCAAGTGCCCACTGCATTTGGTCATCCCATAAGCCTTTAAAATCCTTGCAGTCGCCGTCGCAGTTTAGGGCAAGAAGTCTTATGCCCTCGTCAAGCTGAGCAACATAGCTCATACTTTCCTTATGCTCACTTATAGCCCGGTCAAAGCCGAAATCTTTATAAAAATCTCTCAACTCTGCTCTTGGCATACCCTTAACGGGTATCATCTTATCTCCGTCAAATTCAACAGGCTCGCCGTCCTCACAGTAATCGTGACGGGCTGTTATAAGATATATTTTTTTGCCCTGCTCTTTCAGTTTGTAAAGCTTTTCTCTGAAACCGACATGACTTTGATATTCACCACGATAAACCAAATCGCCGGGGATAAGAATGACGTTTGTGTCTTTATCCCGGGCTATCTGCTCAAAGCCCGCGTCAATTATTGCAGGCGTCTCTGCAACGCATTTTTGGTCGGTTATACTTCTTTTTTCGTAAGCCTCGCCGGTTCTTTTGAACGAGCTGTCAAAATAATGAGTATCCGTTACAAGAAAAAAGGAAAACGGCTTTTCCATTTTTATCCCCCTTTTGTTTATTTATATGGCAAGCTTTTATAAATAGGCAATACCACTCAATATGTTAGGAATATAACAAAGCATTTGATATTTTTATAATAATCAAAAAATCATACTAAGTCAACCGAGGCAAATAATTAATTTTTATGCTAAAGCGTTGTAGTAAGAATTTACATGTCTTGACATTGATGGCAAAACAAATATACTATATTTGTATTACAAAGATAACGAGAGGTTAGATATGAAAATAACTGTAATTGGCGGTGGCGGCGTTCGCTCAATGTTCCTTGCTAAAAGCATAGCCCAAAAGGCCGAAAGGCTGCATATTGACGAGCTTTGCTTCATGGACAACAATGAAGAAAAATTGAGAATATACGGAGGAATGGCCTCCCACGTGGCAAGACTTCTTTGTCCTGAAATGAAGTTTTGTCTAACAACAGACGCTGTAGAGGCTGTTACAGATGCAGACTATGTTATAACTACAATTCGTGTTGGCGAGGATGATATGCGTGCCAAGGACGAGCGTATCGCACTTAACAAGGGCGTGCTTGGGCAGGAAACAACAGGCGCGGCCGGTTTTTCCTTTGCTATGCGAAGTGTCCCTGCTTTGGTTAAATATTGTGAGCTTATCAAAAAATATTCAAAAAGGGATGTCAAGGTATTCAATTTTACCAATCCGGCAGGTGTTGTGTCCCAAACCTTGCGTGATATGGGATACGACTTTACATACGGAATTTGCGATGCGCCATCGGGTATGCTCCGTTCATTTGCGCTGCTATATAACGAAAGCCCCGATAATATAAGCGGTGAGGTTTACGGACTTAATCACCTGTCTTATTTTAAAAGCATTACTCTTAACGGAAAAGAGATAACAAATGAGCTTATTGAAAATGACGAGGCTTACAAAAAGACGGATATGCGTTATTTCAGCAAGGAGCTTTTAGAGGACAGAGGTGCAATACTTAACGAATATCTCTATTATTTCTATTACAGAGAAAAGGCGGTTGAAAACATCTTAAATGCTCAGCAAACAAGAGGCGAGCAAATAAGAGATATTAACAAAAATATGACCGCTCAGTTGTCAAAAATGGATATAGAAAATGACTTTGACGGCTGCCTACAAGTGTTCAACAAATGGTACGGTATCCGTGAGGGCAGTTATATGGCAAGTGAAACCGGAGAAAAGAGGTCCACTCCTTGGCATTTTGATATTTATGAAGAGGATGACGGAGGCTACGCAGGCGTTGCGCTAAAATTTATTGAAACGGCACAAAGCGGAAAAACAGGCACTATGATAATGTGCATTCCCAACCAAGGCGCTATAGACGGCTTGCGAGATGACGATGTTGTTGAAATAACCTGCGATGTTGATGCAAACGGATGTACACCGCATCATATCGGCAGGGTTGATGAGCAAAATCTTGAGCTTATACGCCGGGTCAAAATCTATGAACGTCTTTCATCAAAGGCGCTTAGAGAAAAGGACAGAGCCTCGGCAATTCAGGCGCTTACGCTTCATCCACTTGTAAATTCTTATTCAATTGCCTGTGAATTAGTTGATGAGTATATTGAACACAATAAGGAGTACAGCAATGGCTGGAAATAAAAATTTTGTTGCGGGAATAGGCAGTACGAATGTTGATTTGCTGTATTCCGGACTTGAAAAATTGCCCAACGAAGGCGAAGAAATATACAGCAAGGATTTTTCCATACAGCTTGGTGGGGGAGTTCCTGCAACCTTAATTAATCTTGCCAGGCTCGGAATTTCTGCAAAAATTGCAACAGAGCTTGGCGAGGATATGTTCTCCTTGTTTGCAAGGAGCGAATTTGAAAAAGCGGGCGTCAAACCGTTGAATTTATATAACGGGCAGGATATACCCTTGAATGTTACAAGTGCAATTATTACGCCCGGAGACAGAACCTTTATCTCTTACGGAAACGGTAGTGTTGAGGCATCGGATACGGCTATGGAAACGGCATACAAAATGTGCCAAGGCGCAAGGATAGTGATAATGCAATGCGGAGGATTTTTGCCGGTTTATAAAAAATTGAAGGATGAGGGTACGATATTAGTTTTTGATTGCGGATGGGACGATAATATGAGCCTTGAGTCGTACAAAAAGTATCTTGATATTGCAGATTACTACACGCCAAATCAAAAGGAAGCACTTAAAATTACCGGAACCGACGCTCCCCAAAAGGCAGCAAAAATCCTGTCAAATTATTTTGAAAATGTGGTTGTAAAGCTGGATAGGGACGGATGTCTAGGTATGCAAAACGGCATAGAATTTATTATCCCGTCAGTTAAAAATATTGAGTGTGTGGACTCAACCGGAGCGGGGGACGCCTTTCTTGCAGGCTTTGTTTACGGCTTATACTATGATTACAGCTTTAAAGACTGCCTGATGTTTGGCAACATTACGGGTGGAAAATGTGTTACAGAGGTTGGATGCCTTAACGCCTATGTTACGGAAAATGAGCTTTTGAGGCAATATAAATTACTGAAAAAGCAATTTGATTAAAGCAGGGGGAAATGATAGAAGTGAGTTCTACAGAGAGTAAGAAGGAAATACGCTATGTGGGAGTTAAAGAAAACTTAGCCTACGGCTTTGCAAACGCAGGTCAGGTATTCGGCTACAACCTTGTGGCCGGAGGTTATCTGTCGCTGTTCTTTACAAAGGTGTTTGGCATACCGACGCAGGCAGTATCCACAATGATTCTTTTTTTAGGAATATGGGATACAATCAACGACCCTTTGATGGGCGGAATTATTGACAAAACACGAACAAAATACGGCAAGCTAAGACCGTACTTGCTCATTATTCCCATACCGCTTTCCATTGCGACCATACTGCTTTTTTCGGGTCCGCTGATTTTGGCAGACGCAAAAACTACAACAGTAAAAATTGTTTATATGTACATATCGTACATAATTTGGGAGTTGTTTTACACCCTTGGTGATGTTCCGTTTTGGGGTATGAGCTCGGCAATCAGTCCGACACCCTCCGACAGAACAAGAGCAATCTCCACTGCACGATTTTTGAGTGGTCTTATCGGCGGGCTTTCTACCACGATACTTGTTCTGCTGATGGATGCGTCGGAGCACAATATTATCAGCCTTTCGCTGCCACAGGTATTCTGCCTAATGTCGGTAATAGCAGGTACATTCGGTATGGGTCTGTTTTCGCTGGCAGGACTGTGCACCAAGGAACGAGTTGTCCAAAGCGTAAAGGAGCCAAGCGTTATTGACGGCTTTAAGGTAATGTTCAAAAACAAGCCTCTAATGCTTATTATTTGTGCTAATGTAATAAGCACGCTTTCAGGACTTGCCGGTGTATTCCAAAGCTATTATTATGCAGAGGTTGTGAATATCAACTCACTGTTTCTGATTATAAGTCTTCCGGGTACCATATTGGGCTTTGTAACATATCTGCTTATACCTAAACTTAAAGCGAGATTGGACAACAGGCAGATTATTTTTTTGAACGGATTTTGCCGAGCCGTAACATCGGTGATTGTTTTCCTTATAGGAATGAACTATTACAACAGGATTGCGGTTGTGGTGCCTCTCTTGATGGTGCAGAACTTGATTTTCAGCTTTTTCAATACGGTTCAGAGCGTTATTCCTACCGAGATGATAGGGGACACAATTGACTACATGGAGTGGAAAACAGGGGAGCGAAACGAGGGTGTTTCTTTTTCTGTTTTGACATTTACAGGCAAGCTTACAGGTTCTATGTGCACAGCCTTGGCTACTGCACTTCTGCCCATTATCGGCCTATCTTACCAAAATATTAACGGAGTTCAGACAGCTGTTAAGGGCGAGCATACAGACTTACTTTTGTGGGCATTTTATATCCTTGTTCCTAATGTTTTGGGGCTTTTGGGATTAATTCCTTACATTTGGTATGACCTTACCGGCGAAAAGCTGAACACCATACGCGTTGATTTGGCACAACGCAGACAAGAAAAATCGACAGTTGCCACGGGAGGTGAGGAGAATGAGTAATTGTCCAAAATGCGGCGAAAAAATCAATCTGTTCTACATAAAGCAAACTTGTCCCAAATGCGGTGCAAACCTTATGTATTACGATATTGACACAAGACTGGAAATAGATGCCCAAAAGGCACAGAAGGAGGTTGATGCTGTAAATCATTTTGTGGATATTCTCAAAAATTCATCAGTTGCATCTCCTATCCATATTGTACGGCTTATATTATTCTTCACCCCACTTGCGTCTATGTGCCTGCCCATGTTCGTTACAAACGGCAGGACGGTTAGCCTTGTTGAATTTATAATGACCATTGTCAAAGGGGGCTTTAATTTTAGCGAAATGCTTGCGGATACGCCCTATTTCTTAGGCGTTTTGGCGATGGTGCTTGTTATCCTTCTCTCCCTTGCAGAAATAGTTGCCAGCCTGTTCAGTGCTGCAAAGCACGGACTTGGCAGAAATATTGCTTTTTCAGCCGTGAACTTACTTGTATTCTGTGGTTTGGGCATTGCTGTTTACACAATGGGGGGCAAAATCGGAGTAGGCTTTGTTGTTACCCTTGCAATCTATATTGTATGTGATATTTTGCATTTTGTTGTTAATAAAAAAATTCGTGCAAATTATCAAAGTAATGTAGTATAAGTAAAACATACGCAGTTACAATATCTTCACCTTGATACAGATTGGTCCGGGAATTTTTAAACAGTTGTTAGTCAATATGTACAAATTTGGTGAATGAAGCGCTTGAGCAAACCGCCAACGCTTGCAGCAATACAATGAGTTCAAAAAACATCAATCACTCGCATAAACAGACATAAAATTAAGGCTGGAGTCCGTCGGGATTCCAGCCTTTTTATATGGCAGAGGTATAAGAACATTACCCATTTGCGAAATCGTAGCTTTCGATGGGTACCCGATAACCTTGTTACTCGCAAGCTCGTAATAAGGATTCTTCGAATTCTTAATTTCTTTTTATAAAGAAAAACAGACACCCGAATAGGTGTCTGTTCCTCTTTGGCAGAGGTATAAGGATTCGAACCTTAAATGACGGAGTCAGAGTCCGGAGTGTTACCGTTACACTATACCTCTATATTTTGTTGGGCAGGGATAACCTCACTGCACGCAATAATATATCACACTTTGGTTGGGATTGCAAGAGAAATTTTTATATTTTTGAAAAAATATGGGTGGGGATTGTTGGTGTGCAATTATTTTTTACACAACTAAAATAAATATTTATATCTTATTGATAATATATTGACAATGTGCTGTTAATGTTTTAAAATAAGTTTGACAAAAAAGTCAATAAGTTTGACAAATAAGGAGGACAATAATGGGACTAACACTAGCGCAAAAGTTGATAAAGGCGCATCTTGTTGAGGGAGAGATGAAGGTAGGCACTGAAATCGGACTACGCATCGACCAAACATTGACTCAAGATGCAACCGGCACAATGGCTTATCTTGAATTTGAGGCAATGGGTGTGGACAGAGTTAAGACGGAGAAGTCTGTTGCCTACATTGACCACAACACTTTACAGACCGGTTTTGAAAATGCGGATGACCACAGATTTATTCAAACAGTAACAAAGAAGCACGGAATCTACTTTTCCCGTCCGGGCAACGGAATTTGCCATCAGGTACATCTGGAGAGATTCGGCATTCCGGGCAAGACGCTTATCGGCTCCGACTCCCACACACCTACCGGTGGTGGTATCGGTATGCTGGCAATGGGTGCCGGCGGACTTGATGTTGCTGTTGCCATGGGTGGCGGCACCTACTATATCCCTATGCCAAAGATGACAAGAATTAATCTTACCGGCTACCTAAAGCCATGGGTATCGGCAAAGGATGTTATCCTTGAGGTACTGCGCATTATGAGCGTTAAGGGCGGCGTAGGCAAGATTATCGAGTACGGTGGAGAGGGTGTTAAGACACTTTCTGTTCCTGAGCGTGCCACCATCACAAATATGGGCGCCGAGTTGGGAGCCACCACATCCATCTTCCCGTCCGATGAGATTACTCTGGCATTCCTAAAGGCCCAGGGTAGAGAAGATGACTGGACAGAAATTTTGCCGGACCCGGATGCAGAGTACGACGAGGTTATCGACATTGACCTGTGCTCACTGACACCAATGGCTGCATGTCCACACATGCCCGACCGGGTAAAGACCACTGACGAAATCGGCAGAATCAAGGTTGACCAGGTTGCTATTGGCTCTTGCACCAACTCATCCTTTGTGGATATGATGAAGGTTGCGTCAATCCTCAAGGGCAAGACTGTTGACCCCACCGTATCGCTTTGTATCGCTCCCGGTTCAAAGCAGGTACTCAATATGCTGGCGCTGAACGGTGCGTTGTCGGATATGATTAATGCCGGCGCAAGAATACTTGAGTCCGCTTGCGGCCCATGTATCGGCATGGGACAGAGCCCTAACAGCGGCGGTGTATCACTGCGTACATTCAACCGTAACTTTGAGGGTCGCTCCGGCACAAAGGACGGCAAGATTTATCTTGTATCGCCCGAGGTTGCCGCTGCATCTGCACTTACCGGCTACCTTACCGACCCCAGGGATTTGGGCGAGGCCCCAACTATCACAATGCCGGACAAGTTTATTGTTAACGACAATATGATAGAGGCCCCTGCCACTCCGGAGGAGGCAGACAGCGTAGAGGTTCTTCGCGGACCTAACATCAAGCCGTTCCCTAAGACCGAGCCGCTTCCGGCAGATATTACTGCCAAGGCTGTGCTCAAGGTTGGCGACAATATCACCACAGACCATATTATGCCGGCAGGTGCAAAGATTTTGCCATATCGCAGCAATATTCCTCATTTGTCACAGTATTGCTTCGGCGTATGTGACGAGACATTTCCTGAGCGTATCAAGGCAGAGGGCAAGGGCTTTGTTATCGGCGGTGCTAACTATGGCCAGGGCTCATCCCGTGAGCATGCCGCACTTGTGCCGCTGTACCTTGGCGTAAAGGCAGTTATCACAAAGAGCTTTGCTCGTATCCATGTGGCTAACCTGGTTAATGCAGGTATTCTGCCGTTTACCTTTGCCGACGAGGCTGACTATGACAAGATTGACCGGATGGACAAGCTGCAGCTGGCAAATATTCGTGATTGTATCGAGAACAACAAGCCGGTTGTACTGAAGAATATCACAAAGGGCGAGGAGTACAATTTGGATTCCTCCCACCTGTCCGACAGACAGAGAGCTATGCTGCTTTGCGGCGGTCTGCTGGATTACACCAGAGAAATGAATAAATAATTGTAGATAAAGGAGAATTATTATGCCGGAGATTGATGAAAAAAAGGCACTGGACGACGCTGTTGCCCAGTTTCGTACACTGATGGAGGCACAGCTGGAGCGTGCCAAGAGAATTAAGCAGGACAAGGAGTTCACCGACTATCAGGCACTGGACAAAATTGTAATCGGTATCTGCGGCGGTGACGGTATTGGTCCCATCATCACCAAGGAGAGCCAGAGAGTAATCGAGTTTTTGCTAAAGGACGAGGTAGAGAAGGGCAAGATTGAGTTCAAGGTAATCGACGGTCTTACCATCGAGAATCGTGCAAAGCACCTCAAGGCAATTCCCGACGATGTGCTGGAGGAATTGAAGGCTTGCCACGTTATCCTTAAGGGCCCTACAACTACTCCACGCCAGGGCGACGGCTGGCCGAATGTTGAGTCAGCAAATGTTGCTATGCGTAAGGAGCTTGACTTATTTGCCAATATGCGTCCTGTTAAGGTGCCTGAGGAGGGTATCGACTGGACATTCTTCCGTGAGAACACCGAGGGTGGATACGCAGTTGGCTCATACGGTGTAAATATTACCGACGACCTGGCTGTTGATTTTACTGTTGCTACCCAGGAGGGCTGCGACAGAATTGCAAAGCTTGCATACGATTATGCAAAGAAAAATAACAAGGGCAAGGTGTCCATCATTACAAAGGCAAATATCATCAAGACAACTGACGGCAAGTTCCTTAATGCCGCAAAGGCTATTGGTGAGCAGTATCCCGACATTGTAACTGATGACTGGTATGTTGATATTACCACTGCAAAGCTTATTGACCCTGCGCGCCGTACCGACTTTAAGGTATTTGTATTGCCTAATTTGTATGGCGACATCATCACCGACGAGGCTGCCGAGTTCCAGGGAGGCGTAGGTACTGCCGGCTCTGCCAATATCGGCAAGAGATATGCTATGTTTGAGGCTATCCACGGCTCAGCTCCCCGTATGATTAGCGAGGGCAGAGGTCAGTATGCAGACCCATGCTCAATGCTGAGAGCTACTGTAATGCTGCTTTCTCATATTGGTTATCAGCAGCAGGCCAACGCTCTTGAGGCTGCGCTGGACAAGTGTATGTTCCAAGAGAAAAAGCTGGTTATCACCGGTCGCGACACCGGCTGCACCTGCGAAGAGTTTGGCGATTATGTAATGCAGACCATTACGGAGATGACAAAGTAAACCACCTTTTGGGAGTGATTTTATGGACAAAAACGAAATATCTATTTCTGTAATAAAAAGATTGCCAAGATATTATCGCTTTTTGGAAACACTTAAGGATAACGGCGTTGTTAGAATTAGCTCAAAGGAGCTTGCCGAGCGTATGGGCTTGACAGCGTCCCAGATTCGCCACGATTTTAACTGCTTTGGCGGTTTCGGTCAGCAGGGCTATGGCTACAATGTTTACGAGCTGCACAAGAAGATTGGCGAGATTCTGTGTGTAAATGCCGAGGTAAAGACCATACTGATTGGTGCCGGTAATTTGGGCAAGGCAGTTGCGTCAAAAATTTTTACTCGTGCCAGTGGATTTAAGCTGGTTGGCATCTTTGACAAGAACGAGGCTATTTCCGGCAAGGTTATCCAGGGTGTTCCCGTTAGGCATATCAATTATTTGGAGAATTTTTGTATTGACAATGCGCCTGTGTGTGCCGTTATCTGTATTCCGTCAAATGATATGAAGGAGCTTACAGACCTGCTGTGCAAGTTGGGTATCAAAAGCTTTTGGAATTTTTCTAATTACGATATTGTCATGGCACATCCCGAGGTACTGGTGGAGAATGTTCATTTGACAGACAGTCTTATGACCCTGAGCTTTTTGACCAGTGCCGGTGATATGACAGATATTAATGAATAGGGTAAGGATGATAATTTTTGGTTAAGATATGCAATCGAGAGGTTATTGACGTTGTCAGATATGGCAGCAACAAGGCAATTTTTGTAGAAAAAAAGCCGATGCTTGATGATGTGGGCAGATACAAGGTTGGCTATTTTGTGCTCAATTTTGATACCGGCGAAAAAGAAGTTATCACAAAAAACGCTTACCTTATGCAGAAATTCGGCTCAAATTACCAAAAAATCAGCGATACGCTGGGCAATTTTGTGCAGTGCGAGGCATGGCATTTGCCCAACCGCAGCGTGCTGGTTGTGTTTGATAACGGCCAGGCAGGTCTTTTTGATAGCGACGGCCAGCTGAAAAGGGACGGACTGCTGTCCCATAACGACAGTCCTGTGTGCGGCGTTGCCCCGGACGGTGACTGTTTTTGGAGTTATTGCCGCAGCGAAAATTGTGTAATGCGCTATTTTGTGGACGGTATCAAGCTTGATATTCGTATCGGCGGCAGGGACGCCGGCACCTTCAATAGGCCTAATTTTGTATCTGCTGATGACGATGCAGTATATGTGTGCTGTGATTATTCCACAGTGCGGATGATTGACAAATCCAATTTTACCGTATCGGATTTGGGCAGGAGCTACGGCGACCTGAGACGGTTTTATCGCTTTGGGGAGTATGGAGTTGTTTGCACCGGTACAGGCACCTTTGTTGACAGATTATAGTATGTGGAGGAGAGTTAAGGCTCTCCTCTTTTTCTTGCATTTTTATTTTGATTATGATAAAATGATGTTGCCAAGCGAAAACATAATTTATGCCTAATTAGGGTAATGCTGTTTTTGAATTTTGTCAAAAACACATTGCTCAATTTAGCATTACCTTTTTAGGCTGTTAAGTTTTTGTTTGGCGACATTAGGAGCCATGTGTTTTATTGCGTATGGCTTCGGCTGTACGCATTTTTTATTTTGGAGGTGGCTATGGAATTTAAGGACAGATATACCCAACGAAGCTGCGCCGACAACGAATATATATACTATTCTAAACAGGATGTACTTGATGTGTTCCGTCAACTTGGATACTATGAGGACATTGGGTATTCTCCGGAGGAATTGGCAGATATACTCATCGACGCCGAGCTGTCCAAGGCACGGGCAGAATGGGATTTGGACAATCTTGAAAAATGGCAGAATCTCAAAAACAGAATAACAAAAATCCCGCCGGACAATTTCGACGGGAAATATTAATATAACCGATTAAGGCTCCCTTGTGTAAAGGGTGACTCCCCACAGTGTGGGGAGATGTCACGCAGTGACAGAGGGGACGGGCTCCGGTTAGGAGCTGGCAAACCTTTAGGTTTGACTGAGGGATTGTAAAACAATATGTCATAAAGGCAAATGTTATAACTCACCTTTTATCCCCTCAGTCGCATAAATGCGACAGCTCCCCTTAATTACATAATAAGGGGAGCCTTAATAGAGTGCTGCGCACAGAGGCGATTGCAAATCGCCCCTACGATAGCAGCATAAAAGAAACAATAACCTAAATATTACAACTTTCGTAGGGGCCAACTGTGTTGGCCTTTTTTATAATGTATTGGGGATGTATTTTGTTTTTGTGATATTTGTGGTATAATCAGTACATCTTTACTATTTCTTAACTTTTTCTTTGACCTATATTAGAAAATCGGTGGTTTAATGAGTACAACGGAGAAAGGATTATCATGGATATGAATAATTACAATGTGCTGGTTTGTGATGATGACGAGGCAATTCTTGAGTCATTACGAATTTATCTTGACAACGAGGGCTACAATGTGCTGACTGCCTGTGACGGTCAGCAGGCGTTGGAGCAGGTGGAGAATAACGAGATCCACTGTGTTGTGCTGGATATTATGATGCCTCGTTTGGACGGTCTTAAGACCACGCTGAAGATTAGGGAAAAATACAATTTCCCTATTATTCTCTTATCGGCAAAGAGTGAAGATACCGACAAAATTTCGGGTCTGGGCTTTGGCGCCGATGACTATGTGACAAAGCCGTTCAATCCACTGGAGCTGGTGGCCAGGGTCAAGTCCCAAATCAGGCGATATGTGAATCTGGGCAGCTTTAGGCTGAAAAAAAGCCAACTCATGACCGGTGGAGTTGTGCTGGATACAGAGGCAAAGCAGGTAACAGTGGACGGCGTTGAGGTAAAGCTCACTGCCAGAGAGTTCCAAATTTTGGAATACCTGATGGAGAATATGGGCAGGGTACTGTCATCCTCCCAAATCTATGAGGCTGTGTGGCACGAGCCGTCCTTTACCAGCGAAAAGACGGTAACAGTTCATATCCGTAATATCCGTGAAAAGATAGAGATTAATCCCAAGGAACCGAAATACTTAAAGGTGGTGTATGGTCTTGGATACAAATGTGAAAGGATTTAGGTACTCAGTTTTAACAAAAATACTGTGCGTGGTGCTGTGCTTTGTCACATTCTGCTCCGCCGCGTGGCTGTCGGTTTTTACATTCTACGCCGGTGCAACGCAGATGTATGATTCCACAGTGGATGAAGTTGATGCAAATGATTGGACAAATTCTACTACCGTGTACAGCGTGCTTCGTGACAGCACGGTGCCGATTGTGGTGGAACTGACGGCTATTGACGACGCAATAGAAATAAAAAATAAGCTGCTCAAGAACAGGGACCTGTATGTTAAGGAAATTTACAAGATAGTTCTGGATAATATAGCATACGAAAATTATGATGAATATTATGAAGAATATCATGAAGGAACTGTTGCTACAACTGTGGTAGAAAGCTATGAGGATGTGTATTTTGTTAAGGTGGACAAAAAACAGGTTGGCGATATAGCTCTATCCGACTTGGTAACAAAGGAGGATGTGGAGATTGCTGTCGATGACTTTATAAATAATTATGAGGAAAATTATTTGTACGACTTGACAGCGGAGTATAACAACGGCACTGTGAACGAATGCGGTTACTATGCCTCCTACGGGGACAGAACGCTGACAAATGTTGACGGATTTGACAAGAGCAAGGCTCTCAAAAGTCCGTATTATATTATCCTCAGCCACGGCAAGGCAACATACAGTGGCATAAACAGTAAGGTGGCCCGGGATGTTATTGATTGCATAAAGGGCAGTACAAAGAGAATTAAGGATGTTGATTTTTACTTCTATTTTACTCCAAAGGAAATCGGCATTTTTGACCTTGTGTTAGCCGACCTAAATGGCTCCGACTGCAGAATTTCGTATATCTATGCGATGTATAACTACACCGAGCCGATGGCTGATAATCCTACCAAATATGTGGCTTTGGCACTGGTATTGCTGGCTTTGAGCTTTGTGTTTGGGTTTGGATATTTCTTCATCACCGGCAAAAAGGGAGACGACCTGCCGGCAAAACCGATATTCTATGACTACATTCCGCTGGAGCTGAGCATTGCCGCCGTTGGGGGACTTGGTTTTGGAGCGTGGGCTTTGGTAGTTGAGTTAGTAGATAATTTTGTGTATGATACGAAAACGGCGTTGGTTCCCATAGTTGTGTTTGCCGCCGTCGTGGCAAGCTGGGTGCTGTTGTTCTTTTTTGTATCGTCACTGTCCAGGTATATACATAGCGACAAAAAATTCCACAAGCACCTGCTTACCTACCGGATAATTCATTATGGACTAATAGCGTTCAAATGGGTGTTAAGCCGTGTTAAAAAACTGTGGTGCAAAATCAAGGCTTCCGCACAGCGTACCTGCAGGGCATTTTTCTACAAGCCGCGAAAGTTCAAGCGTAATATTATTTTGATTGCGATTGGTTGGTGGGCAATCAATCTTGGGCTGGTTGGCTTGGGCGTATTCGGTATTGCCATTGACGGTATTGCGATTACGTTGTTCTGTGTGCCTGCGTTCATACTGTTCAATTTTTTTGCTATACGCAAGGTAGCAGAGTACGTAGGTAATCTGGACAAAATCATTGAGGCTGCTGCCGGAAGACAAGAGATAATTGTGGATATGGAGCATTTGGACGAGTCCTTGCGTATTTTGGTGGATAGCATGCGCTACACTAATGCCGAGCTTCAAAATGCCATAAACAAGGCTGTTAAGGATGAGAGACTGCGCTCAGAGTTGATTACAAATGTGTCCCACGACCTCAAGACCCCGTTGACATCAATAATCACCTATGTTGACCTGCTGTCCAAGTGTGATATTGATGACCCCAAGGCACGGGAATACATTGCTGTTCTTGACGAAAAGGGCGGCAAGCTGAAGCGACTGATTGACGACCTGATTGAGGCGTCAAAGGTGACATCGGGCAATGTGACAGTGTCACTGGCACCTATGAACCTTAGTGAACTGTGCCTGCAGTCAACCGTGGAGGCTCAGCCGGATTTTGAAAAGGCAGGGCTTGAGCTGGTGGTTAAGCAGGGTGCAAAGCCCACCATTGTTGTGGCCGACGGCACAAAGGTAAATCGTGTAATTGAAAATCTGTTGTCCAATGCCCGCAAGTACAGTGCAGTCGGTTCAAGAGTGTATGTTGATGTGTATGAGCAGGGTGGCAACGGCGTATTCGAGATAAAGAACATATCCGCCCAGCCGTTGGATATTACTCCCCAGGAGTTGACAGAACGCTTTGTGCGTGGGGACAAGTCCCGTAATCAGGAGGGAAATGGCTTGGGTCTGTCCATAGCTAAGGAATTGTGTTCTCTCCAGCAGGGCAACCTGGAGTTGATTATCGACGGCGATTTGTTTAAGGCGAGGGTAAAATTACCGCTGAACAGATAAAATAAGAGGGGAGCAAATGCTCTCCTCTTTGTTGATATATGGTTACAATTCTATGCCCAGCTCCCGTGCTTTTTCGCAGATTGCCTGCCAATCTGCCAAGGCTATCGGCTTGTTGTTGATATTGCGTAGGATGGCTGCCGGGTGGTAGGTGGCTGTTATCAGCCTGCCGTCCTTTTTTGCAAATTCGCCGTGCTGCTGCGTCACCTTGTATGATGGCGAAATAAGCTTTTGGGCAGAGATTCTGCCAACGCAAACTATGATTTTCGGGTCTATAATTTCTATCTGTTTGTTCAGCCATTCAAGGCATTGTGCCGTTTCGTCAGGCTTTGGGTCCCGATTCTTCGGCGGTCTGCATTTGCACATATTTGCAATGTACACGTTTTTGTTACGGGACAGACCCACACTTTCCAGCAATGTGTCCAGCAGCTTGCCGCTCCTACCTACAAACGGCTGTCCCATCATATCCTCATTTTCGCCGGGAGCCTCGCCTATCAGCATAATGTCGGCATCTTTTTTGCCCACGCCGAATACCGTGTTAGTTCTGCCCAGGCACAGGTCACATTTTGTACAGCGACTGCACTGTGATTCCAATTCATCAAGGGTCATAAATTACACCGTCCTTTGTCTTTTTTATATAATATCAAATTTAAGGTTGAAAAACAATCAAAATAGGTATAAAATAGCAACATAATAATTATTTTGGAGGAAGAATTATGGCAAATCAAGTATTGGTAGAGATTAGCGCACGTCATGTGCATTTGTCCAAAGAGGATTTGGAGGTATTATTTGGCGAGGGCTATGAGCTTACAGTCAAGAAGATGCTGTCCCAGCCGGGTCAGTACGCTTGTGAGGAGAGAGTAAGAGTAGTTGGTACAAAGGGAGAGTTCCCGGCTGTATCAATCCTGGGTCCAACAAGAAAGGAAACACAGATAGAGCTATCTCTCACAGACGCAAGGTCAATCGGCGTTGCTGCTCCTGTTAGAGAGTCCGGCGATCTGGAGGGCTCCGGCGCTTGCAAGCTGGTAGGTCCGGCAGGCGAGATTGAACTGGCACAGGGTGTTGTTGCCGCAAAGCGTCACATTCACGCTACCACAAAGGACGCTGAGGAACTTGGCATTGAGAATGGCGAGATTGTATCTGTTGAGATTCCTACATCCAACGGCAGAAATCTTACCTTTGGCGATGTAGTAGTCAGAGTATCCGACAGCTATGCACTGGCTATGCACATTGATACCGACGAGGCCAATGCTGCAGGTATGGCACCTAACACTATGGGTACCATCGTTAAGTAACAGTATTACATAACAAAAGCGTTACGGGATTTTGGACATTCCGTAACGCTTTATTTTTTACATATTTCTTATATCGTTGCCGAACAGATACTGGGGCACATACTCGCCGGTCAATCGGCTGGTAATACGCTTGTCATATCTTTTTTCCAGGGCAGAGAATTTAAAATTAGTACTGATTATGGTGGGTCTGCCGGCTAGAATACGGGTGTTGATAATGTTGTACAGAGTTGCTACGCTGTACTGGTTGTTGACCTCTGTGCCCAAGTCGTCCAGCACCAGCAGGTCACACTCCATAACCTGCTTTTTGTTATAAATCAAGCCTTCATCCCTGCCGAACTGTTCTGATTGCAGGTCGTCGCAGATGTTTTGGGCAGTACCGTAGCAGCAGTAGTACCCCTTGTTTACCACCACATTCATTATTGCCAGTGACAGGTGGGTTTTGCCCAATCCTGTGCCGCCGATGAACAGTAGATTTTTGCTGTCCATAGAAAAATTCTGGGCATATCGGTGGGCAGTGTCTGCCACCTTTTCTGCCTTTTGGCGTGGGACAATACCGTTGTCCAACGGGGTGGAGGAGTAGTACTGAGTGTCGAAGTTATCAAAGGTGCATTCATCCAGGGGAGCAAGCTGCTCCAGTTCCTCACGCATAATCTCCTTTAGGATGTTTTTGTGGCACTGGCACATTCTGCCGTCGATAAATCCTCTGTCCTCACAGACAGGGCAGGCGTAGTGGGGCTTCATCGCATCCGGTTCGTATCCTGCCTTTTGGAGTATGGAGGACCGCTCCTCTACCAAGGCATTACTTCCGGAGCGAAGCTCTGCCACCTTTTCTTCTGTATTATCCTTGTACAGGAACAGCTGGGATATTTCCAGCCCGATTTGGGCGAGGCCTTTTTGGATTTCTGCCACCCGGGGCAGCTCCTCCATTATTTCCTGCTTCAGGATGTCTGCCTTCATTACGGCGTCATCACGACGAGCCTCAAGTCGGCGCATTGCCTTGTTGTATATTTCTCTGGAATATGGCATTTTGTTCTCCTATATATCGTTATTGTCGTCAAACATTGCACGACGTTCAATTTCGTCCAGGTCGTAGGTGGTGTCGATGTCACTGTGGTGAGAGTCGGAGTTTTCCTTGCGCTGTTTGTGTTGAGCGTTGTCGTTTTCCACATCGGCGGGGGTTTTGATGCCCTGCTTTTTCCATTTTTTCAGTATGCCGTCCACATACTTAAGGCTGGGCTTGGCGGCATTTTCGTTCATTGCGTCACAGGCTATGCCTATCATCTCCATGGAGAAGTCCTCTCGCCAATTGCGAATCATCACCCTCTGCTTGGCAGTAGGGTTGCGATAGTGCATACCCGCCATGGCGATAATCTCTGTCCATAGCTTGTCCGATAGCTCCAGCTCCCTCAACTTTTCGTCAGCGGCGTCCAGGGTGGTGATACCCTGCTCACTCCAGTCCTTGGCCATAGCGGTCACATAGGCTGTGCCCAGCACACGACCACTCTTTTTTTCGTTAACATAGTATTGCAGTATGGTCAGCACCACATCTCCCGGCAGTCCGTAGTAAGTAATCATGTTGATTATCATTTCTTGCTGGGCGTGGGATAGGGTCTTGCCCAGTACCTCCTGGGCACTGCGCAGGGTGTCGGTCAGCATACTGTCCTCGCGACACATGGTTACTATGTCCTTTGGGGTAAGGGTGGGGATTGGCATTGACTCCACAGTGGGCTTGCGCGGTTCTTCCTTTGGCGGTTTAGCCGGGTCAGGGGCGGTTACCGTTGGTGCGGCGGTTACTCTGTCACAGGACAGCAATCCCTCCTCAACCCAAAAGTCCAGAAAATCGCAGGCGTCACTCTCTGTGCATCCCAGTATTTTGGCAACATCCTTTGGGTTGCCGTTGCCGTTATTGGACAGCACTATCATCAGTGCCTTGAGCTGGTATTCGCTAGCCAGCTTTATGTATTGCCGGACAACCAGGTTGGGTACGCAAAACATACCTCCCTGCCATAGGTCGCCAACAGGTATCACTTGGTATTGCACCGGAGTTCACCTCGATTCTTAATGTTGTAGTAGTTATTCATTACAGCTTTAGGTCCATAGCACATTTTAGTACATTCTTTGCACAGCGCTGCATCTCGCCCAGGGTGATGCCGTAGGGCTTGCCGTAGGAGGCCAGCAGAGTGCCGTCGGGCTTGCGCTTGCCGGTTCTTTCGCCACCGGGCATAAGCAGGTCAACCTGGCTGCGCACACGGTATGCCTGGTCCCTCATTACCGGGAATTCCGGAGACTTGCCGGGCTTCATCCACCAGTCGGTCATTACCATGCCCTCATAGCCCCATTCGCCACGGAGAACCGTGGTGCAAAAGTCGTAGTTGTAGTGGCTATATACCTCATTGGTTTTGTTGTATGAGGTCATAATTGTGTGAGGCTTTGCCTCTTTTATACAAATCTCAAATCCCTTGAGGTAAATCTCTCTCAGCGCCCGTTCGCTGACGATAGCGTTGTTTGTGTTGCGGCATAGCTCCTGGTTGTTGCAGGCAAAGTGCTTTGGACACGCGGATACGCCCCGGCTCTGCACGCCCTTAACAACGGCGGCTGCCATCTTGCCGGTAAGATATGGGTCCTCGCTAAAGTACTCAAAATTTCGTCCGCACAGTGGGTCACGGTGGATATTCATACCCGGAGCCAGCAGTACATCGGTGCCTCTGTCCACCATTTCGCCGGACAGGTGGCTGTACATCTCCTCAACCAGTGGAGTGTTAAAGGAGCACGCCAGCAGTGTTCCGATTGGCAACAGGGAGCAGCTGCTCTGTAGGCGTATGCCCGACGGTCCGTCGGTGGTGATTACCGCAGGGATTCCCTTGTCCTGTAGGGATGGCAGTATGCCGGCAAATGCACCTGCATTTCCCTTTGGACCGTACTTGCTGTCCATGGTGTAGTCGCCGCGGGTGATGGCCTCCAGCTCGTCCAAATTCAGCTGAGCCACAAACTGGTCCATGGTGTTTTTGCCGTTCTTAACATCAATGAGCTTTATTCCCACATCACCGGTCATAGGGATGTCGTCGGGAATGTTGTTGATAATACGGGTTGCCAGGTCATATTTTTCCTTAGCTACCCACTTCATATTGGCAACGGCCTTGCCGTCCTTGTAGTCGGCGTGAATGATCTTGAAATCAACCTTTGGAGCGCAAATTTGCTTGTGCCGGCAGTATATCTCCGTGGTTTCCTGGTAAAAGGTGAGTGCCACCTGCTGCGCTCTTACATCACTGCCCACATAAAATATGTACTCACCCTGAACCAGCACATAAGCGCCTGCATTGTTGGTAAGTCCGCAGTCGTCAAAGCTGGTTAGCCGGTACAGGTCGATATTCATTGTCAGCTCCTGACTTTCGCCGGGCGCCAGCTCCTTGGTTTTGGCAAAGGCAATCAGCTCCCTGGCAGGACAGCCCAGCAGGGACTCCGGCTTGGATACATAGGCTTCTACAACCTCTTTTGCAGGGCGTGAGCCGGTGTTGGTTACCCTGACGGTAATATCAAAACCGTTGTGGGTAGTGTCGGTATCCACAGTTTGTATGTCAAAGGTGGAATAACTCATACCCCAACCGAAGGGATACATAACCTTGTCCTTGGCAAAGGTTTCAAAGTATCTGTAGCCAACATATATGTCCTCGGTGTAGTAATTCTCTTTTTTGTTGCCAAAGTCCTCGGTGCAGGGATAGTCTTCGTAGTCGGTAACAATGGTGTCCGTCAGCTTTCCGCTGGGTGATACATTTCCGCACAGCAGGTCAGCCACAGCGTTACCACTCTCCATACCTCCTTGCCATACGTACATAACGGCGCCGATTTTGTCGCCGTACTTGGCTACCCAGGACATATCTATAATATTGCCTACATTGAGCAGAACAATAACCTTGTCAAAATGAGCAGTAATACTGTCCAGCATTGCATACTCTTCCTGGTGGAGGTAGTAGCTGCCCTCTTCCAGTCGGCAGTCCCTGTCCTCACCGGATGAGCGACCGATGGTGACAACTGCCACATCGCTTTCGTTGGCAGCAGTGCCTACTATTATATCGTTAAGCGGCATTTCTTCATATCTTAGCGGCCAGTGTGCCCAGTAGCCGTGGAAAATAGGATTTTCCTTTCTCCATTTGGTGTAGATGTCCTCAAGAGCGGTATTCAGCACCAGCTTGTCACAGTTGCGAATACCCTGGGCAATATCCACTACATAAGGCTTATTCACATCACCGCCTGAGCCGTAGCCTACAAAAAAGTAGTCCCAACTTGTTCTGCCAAACAGAGCCACATTTGTGCCATCTGCCAGTGGCAGCAGGTTGTTGTCGTTCTTAATCAGGACTGCGCCCTCTGCAGCGCCCTTGCGTAATAGCTCCGGCATACCCGGCGTGATAATTTTTTCGGTCTCTACAGAGGCATTTTCTGCCTGAGAGAGCTGGGATACCTTTCTTATTACGCTTTCCTTGGTTTTGGTTATGAGAGATTTGATGCTCATTAATATTTTATCCTCACTGTTCTGGTCCCTTTTTTGCTTGGGATACGTTGTATGCCCTTGCCGGGAACATAAATTTCTGTCGGTGCTTCGCACCTGCCGTCATCACGATATGTGATGGTAAAAATGCGATTGTTCTTGTCGGTTTTGTATTCTATTATGTCGCCGCATACAGCCACGGGATACGGTCTGTTGATGCGATGACAAAATTCCTTGTTTTCGTGTCGGTAGCTCCAGTAGATATTGCTCCACTGGTTTTGCTCCATAACATCCATCACATACTCAATGTGGTCAATCCATTGGTTGCCGATTGCGCCGCATCCCCATTCGCCAAAGATAACAGGCACATTCATTGCCAGTTGATTGGCTCTGATTCTGTCGGTAATCAGCCGTATTCTCTCATTGGATGAGTATTTGTTGTACAGCGCCGAGTCCACAAACAGGTCGTATGCGTGGGGGGAATATATGTATTCCGGTTTTACCTCAATACTAAAGGGTACTCCTATGTTGGAAAAATAGTTGTGCTCAAAAAAGGATAGCTTATTTTTGTTGATTGCGTTATGGCATTTTTCCACAAAGGGTTGGTAAAAATCTCGGTTAAAGTTTTCCGTGTATTCCTCCAATCCCTGTATGGAGTTGGCAAAGGCGTCATAGCTGTCCATACGCTCCAGCAGGTCGATAGGACCGCCGTTATCGGCTACAACCTTGGCAATATCGGATACAGCCTTCAGGAAACCTTGATTGTCGCTGTTGGTATCAAAATGACGGTGCAAATCAAGATTTTTGTTATAAATTTCTCTCACCATATTTTGCAGAAATGTGACGAATAACTTGCGGCCGTCACGCTCCAAATACGGCTCGTTGAGATAGTCGTAGCCGATTATGTTATTGCAGTCGTTAAAGGCTTTTGCAAAGTGCACCCATGCGCTGACAAACTTGTCTTGCACATTGTTGCGGTTGTTCCAAAAGTCGCAGAAGCATTGTTGTACACCATCCATATAGAAATAACCCTCTGCCCAGATTGCAATCTGGCGTTTTGGCTTGATGTCACTGCTGATGCACCATTTTGGCATTCCGTCGCCGAATTTGAACAGATTGCTGTACAAGTCCTGGTGCATATCCAACAAAACATATATGCCCATTGCTTCGCACTTTTTTACAAAACAGTGAAACGCTTCAATCACAGCATCATTGTACCGGCCCTCTTTTGGCTCTATGGCTGCCCATGTTATTCCAAGACGAACAATATTTGTGCCGGATGCTTTTAAGTAGGTCAATTTGGTGTTCAGGAATTTATTGATTTTCGCCGGGGATAATGAGGGTTCTTTTAAGCACAGATTCTCTCCACGGAAGATTCTCTGTCTGCCATATTGGTCTCTGATAGCAAGACCGTCAGTATATAATTTCATAACTTACCTATATGTAGTGGGTTTATATTGTTCCTCAAACAAATGCTCAAGGTGTTCTTCGTCCTTTGCGAATCGGCGCTGGCTCACAAGGAATACTATCTCGTCGCCTTCGCTGAGTATTACGTCGCCGTTGGGGGTAATACTTTCTTCCCCACGCTCAACAGTAACTATCAGTGCGTGCCGTCCCCATGGTATGTCCTTTATTTTTTTGCCGTTCAGGTCGGAGCCGGTAGGGATAACAAATGATTTTATTATTTTTTCGCTTCTGCCGGACTTTTTTTCCTGTGGGTTGGATACCATTCTGCCCAGAAGAGCCTCGTAGATTGGCTCGCCGCCCAGCAGTCCGGAGGTTGCGTAGCTAATCAGCGCCACAGCTACCAGTGGCAAAAGATTGTTCATATTACCGGTTAGCTCAAACACCAGCACAACGCCGGTAATAGGGCTCTTGATAGTGGCAGAAAAGAATCCCGCCATTCCTATAACAGCAAATTCCTCCCACAGACCTGTGGGCAAATCCAACGCTTTGATGGCTATGCCTCCAAGTCCTGCGCCAAGGTATGTGCCCAATATACACATTGGATACAGTGTGCCGCCCGGTGCTCCGGAAGCAAAGCAGATTGCCCCGAAAAGAAATTTGGCTGCCAGCAGTCCAAACATTACGCTAATGCCGGGATGCTCCTGCATCAGGTATTCTACCATACTGTGACCACCGCAGAGTACCTGTGGCAACACAAGACCTACACAGCCGGAAATCACAAAGATAACAGGCATTTTTATGTGGTTTGAGATGTTGATTTTTTTGTACCAGCTTTGGAACAGAAGCATAATTTTTGTGTACCCAAAGCCTGCCAGTCCAATGGCAATACCCATTATCAACAGTACCCAGTACCTATGTAGTGGAAAAATTACTGTGTCGTAGTTGAATATTGTGCTCTGTCCAAAAAACAGCTTGGATATATAGTCTGCCGTAACCGTGGATACGATACCCATGCACAGTATGTTTTTGTCAAAGGAGTGGTGTATCTCCTCCAGAACAAACATAATGCCTGCCAGCGGTGCGTTAAATGCGGCAGCCATACCGGCGCCTGCGCCGCAGGAAATCATACGGTGCTCAGTGGTTTTGTCAGCTTTGGTGATATGCGCCATTCCCTTGCCGGCCATACCTCCCAGTTGTACGCTGGGGCCCTCACGACCCAGTGACAGTCCGGCAAATACGGATACTGTACCGCCGATTAGCTTTGCAAGGATTACTCGCCACCAGCTAGGGGATAGTCTGCCCTTGATTTCGCCATTGACCTGCGGAATACCGGAGCCGGCGGCCATGGGCTCCCACCTTACTATTGCGCTGACGGCTACACCCAGCACTGCCAAAGCAATCAGCCATACAGCTATGCGCAGAGGATTGCCCTTGATGTAGGTCAGAACGTCGTTCATTCTGTTTTCGGCAAAAGAGAGTAAATAGCGATAAAGCACAGCCACAAGCCCTGCGACTATGCCAACCTCAAGACCTCTTACGATAAGATAAAAGGGCTCGCTCTTGTGAGATTCAATTTTGCGAATTGTACTTCTCTTCTTCTGTTCCATAATATAATATTATATATCTTGTAATGCCTATTTTCAATAAGAATATATGCTACTCTCCCAGGTATATTGTGGCATATATTGTGTTTTGGCAAAAAACAGCGACACTCCCACAGGAATGTCGCTGTTTATAGTTTTTTGCAGATTATCTGTAGATGATTGCCTCACGCTCGGGACCATTGGATACCATAGTGATACGGTGACCCAGCTCACCCTCAATAAATTCAACATAATCCCTAGCCTCCTGTGGAAGCTTGTCATATTCCTTGATGCCACGGATGTCGCAGTGCCAACCCTTGAGAGTCTTGAGCACTGGCTTAGCTTTCTTTAGTTGTGGCGTGGTGGGGAAGTCCTTTGTAACTTCGCCATCAATTTCGTAGCCAACGCATACCTTGATTTCCTCCAGGTATGACAGGCAGTCCAGTGCGGTCATTACAACCTGGGTTGCGCCCTGGCACTCTATACCGTAACGGCTGGCAACACAGTCAAACCAGCCTACGCGACGGGGTCTGCCGGTGGTAGCGCCGAACTCACCCTTATCGCCGCCATGGATACGCAGCTCCTGTGCTTCGTCTCCAAATATTTCGCTAACGAATTCGCCGGCGCCAACAGCTGATGAATATGCCTTGGTTACTACTACAATATCCTCAATCTTGTGAGGTGGGATACCGGCACCTACTGCACCGTAGCCTGCCAGTGTTGATGATGATGTAACCATTGGGTAGATACCGAAGTCGGGGTCCTTGAGTGTGCCCAGCTGACCCTCAAGAAGTATGTTTTTGCCTTCCTTGATAGCGTCGGCAATATATTTGTGGGTATCGCACACATAAGGAGCAATTTTTTCTTTGTATTCCATGCAGGTGTTGAACAACTCCTCTTCGTCCAGCAGCGGCTTGTGGTACACATGCTCCAGAGTGAGATTCTTCAGTGTGCAGATGTTCTTTAACTTTGCTCTCAAAGTCTCTTCATCAAACAACTCGTTTACCTGAATACCGATTTTGCTGTACTTGTCGGAGAAGAATGGCGCAATACCGCTCTTTGTGGAGCCGAATGCGTTTTTGCCCAGGCGCTCCTCCTCGTATGTGTCCAGCAGGATGTGGTATGGCATAAGAATCTGCGCTCTCTCGCTAACCAGCAGGTGTGGGTTGAGACCTGCTTTCTTTACTTCTTCCAGCTCGTTCAAAAACTTGTTAATATCCAGTGCAACACCGTTGCCGATGATACAGGTGGTGTGGTCGTAGCACACGCCGCTTGGCATCAGGTGGAGTGCAAATCTGCCGTGCTCGTTGATGATGGTGTGTCCTGCGTTGGCACCACCCTGGAATCTGATAACAATATCGCTTTTTTCTGCGAACATATCGGTGATTTTGCCCTTGCCCTCGTCGCCCCAGTTGGCGCCTACAATTGCTCTTACCATAATGTATTCTCCTTAACTTAATTATCTTGGATGATTAGTGATGGAACAGACGGATGCCTGTCATTGTCATTGCGATACCATGATTGTCGCAGCATTCGATTACATTTTCGTCCCTGACGGAGCCGCCGGGCTGTGCAATGTACTTGACGCCTGACTTAACAGCACGCTCAATATTGTCCTCAAAGGGGAAGAATGCGTCGCTGCCCAGTGCAACATTGTCCATCTTATTGTGCCACTCAGCTTTTTCTTCTGCTGTGAATGGCTCCGGCTTTGCGGTAAAGTATCTCTGCCATACGCCGTCCTTCAGCAGCTCGGGGTAGTCATCGCTGATGTACAGGTCGATAGCGTTGTCGGCGTCGCACTTTCTTATACCGTCGATGAACGGCAGATTCAGTACCTTTTCGTTACGGCGCAGCCACAGCATATCTGCCTTGTTGCCGGCCATACGGGTGCAGAGTATTCTGCTCTGCTGACCTGCACCAACGCCAAGGGTTTGTCCACCCTGGGCATAAACCACCGAATTGGACTGTGTGTATTTTAAGGTAATCATTGATATTAGCAGGTCAATCTTGGCAATCTGGGGAATTTCCTTAATTTTGGTTGGCATGTTGTCAAAGAGGTCCATGGTGATTTTTGCGTTATTACGCTTTTGCTCAAACTTTATGCCGAACACCTGCTTCGTCTCCATTTCTTCAGGTACATAGTCAGCGTCAATCCTGATAACCAGGAAGTTGCCTCTGCGCTTTGCCTTCAGAATTTCCAGTGCCTCGTCAGTGTAGTCCGGTGCAATTATACCGTCGGATACCTCTTTTTGCAGGAACTCTGCAACGCTGGCATCACAGGTGTCGCTCAGTGCTGCAAAGTCACCAAAGGAGGATTGTCTGTCACAGCTTCTTGCTCTAACATAGGCTTGTGCAATAGGGCTCAGCTCCAATCCCTCCGGCACCATGCACACCTTGCGGTCGCTGTCGCTCAGCGGCTGTGCAACAGCGGCACCTGCCGGGCTGACGTGCTTGAATGACGCAGCGCTTGGCAGACCTGTCGCTTCCTTAAGCTCCTTTACTAATTGCCATGAGTTGAATGCATCCAGCAGGTTGATGTAGCCTGCGGTGCCGTTAAGCACCTCAAAGGGAAGCTCCTTGCCGTCCATGTGGATTCTGGCAGGATTTTGGTTTGGGTTGCATCCGTATTTCAGCTTGTATTCTGTCATTTGATTACCCTCACTTCTACATATACTTGTAAATACAATATCATATTTTACAATACTTTGTTGAAAAAAGCAATACACAGTGATACAATAAACAAAAGATTTTTATTAGGAGCAGGCTATGAGAGGTTTTTTGGTTACCAATCACTATTTGGATGGCGAAAAATTTGATGCCCTCCACAGGCACTTGATTGCCACTGCGTCGGATTGCGGTATCCGGCTGGAGCATATTACTAACAGGGATATGACTTTTTGCGGCGACAGTGCCGATTTTGTGCTGTTTTGGGACAAGGATGTCAATCTTGCCCGATTGCTGGAGAGCAGGGGAATGAGGGTGTTCAACAGTGCCGACGCCATCGCCTTGTGTGACGACAAATCCGCCACATATTCGCGGCTTTTCGGCGTTGTTCCACAGCCTAAAACAATATCTGCACCACTGTCATTTTTTGATGTGGATTATACTGATTTTGTACAGCAGGCCGTGGCAGAATTAGGTCTGCCGCTGGTATATAAGGAGTGCTGCGGCTCATTCGGTGCACAGGTGCATCTTTGCCACAGTATTGATGATGTAATCAGCCACATTAACGGCAAGTCGTTTTTGCTGCAGGAGTATATAGAGTGTGGTGGCAGCGATATTCGTATTGAGGTGGTTGGCGACAGGTGTGTTGCCGCTATGAAAAGGAGCAACATCAACGATTTTCGCTCCAATATCACCAATGGGGGCACAGCTGTTTCTTACGCCCCAACCGATGCCCAATGCCGACTGGCGCTGGATGCCTGTAGGCGGCTGGGTCTTGATTTCGGCGGGGTGGATATTATCGGGGATAATATGGTTTGCGAGGTTAACAGCAACGCCCATATTATCAACATTATGGATTGCACCGGCGTTGATGTGGCTGTTGAAATTTTTGAGTACATTAAGGGGCAGATATGACACCGATTTTAGTTTATTCGCCTGAGGAGGCAAGGCGCAATTCCTTTGTTGTTGATAGGCTCAGGGACGGGCTGAGCGTTGACCTTGTGACGCCTGACTACCGGGGGGACGCCGACTATGTTATCAATCGCAGTAATGACTGTGGCATTGCCGAGTTTTACGAAAAGCGGGGAATCAGAGTGTTCAATCCCTACGAGTTTTGCAAATTAGCAAACAACAAGCAGGCCTGCTATGATTTTATGGAGGCTAACGGAATTGAGATTATGCCCACAGGGTACAGCACGCCGCCCTTTGTAAAAAAGCCGGTGGACGGCCACGGCGGGCAGGGGGTTGTTATGTGCCATTCGGTTGATGATTATGACCCCAATATGGTGTGCCAAAAGCCGGCGTCCACTCTTGGCCGAGACCTGCGAATTTGGGTTCTGGGGGGCGAGATTGTTACCTCAATTATGAGAGTCAGCAACAGTGACTTTCGCTCCAACTACTGTCTTGGCGGCAGTGCAATATTGCACGAATTGACCGATGAGGAATTGGCTTTGGCAAAAAAAATAATCACCCTGGTTAACGGCGATTATTACGGCATTGATTTGATTTATGACGGGAACAGACCTGTGTTTAACGAGCTGGAGGACGCCGTTGGCGCCCGTATGGTCTATGACTTGACGGATATTGATATTATCGGTATGTACTGTGAGTATATAAAACAAGAAACAGGCAGGACATAAATCCTGCCTGTTTGCTTTGTTTGTAACAAAGGCAACCACCTGCTATGCAGGTGGAAAAGGAAAAG